>NZ_JAZGQE010000215.1:0-6996 GCF_048593885.1 Yersinia sp. 1252 StPb PI
ATTATATTATTCATTAAGTTAGTTTGGTCTCTTGGTTTTGTATTGACAGGGTTTATCAGTTTTTCACCCCGTTAGATATTGGCTTTGTTTTCTCCCACACCCCGCAATCACTCTCTCGCGACAGGAAGTCACGCGTATTTCTTGTCCGTTTTGGCCTCGGCCGCTTTACAGGGAAAGGACAGGATATGTCAGCTATAGAACCGCAGGAAAACCGGCAGACCGGAATACTGAATACCATCGAGCGTATCGGTAATGCGATGCCAGATATCACTATGTTATTTATTTATGCATTGGGTGTGTGCTGGGCGCTCTCCTTTGCATTGTCATTTATCAATTTCGACTATTACCACCCTCTGACGGGTGATCAGATTAAAGTGACTAATATGTTGGCACCCGTTGAGTTGGTGACCTTTATTACCACTATGGTCAAAAATTTTATCAACTTCCCACCACTGGCTATCACTATTGTGGCAACGTTAGGGATCGGGATTGCTGAGGGCAGTGGCTTTATTCAGGTGATGCTGAAAAAGATGCTTAACGTTACGCCACAACGAATTTTGACACCCGCAGTAATATTTATCGGGGTGGTGAGTCACGTCGCATCTGACTCGGCGTATGTTATTTTGATGCCGGTGTCTGCCATGATGTTCTATGCCAGTGGTCGCCATCCGTTGGCGGGCATCGCCGCCGCTTTCGCAGGTTTGGCCGGCGGATTTTCTGCCAGTTACACGCCATCGATTATCGATCCGATCATGCAGGGCTTCACCCAAGGTGCGGCACATATAATTGACCCGAGTTATAACGTCAATGTGTTGTGTAACTATTTCCTGAGCTTTGGCAGCACCTTTGCGGTGATTCTGGTGTGTTGGTTTATTACCGAGAAAATTGTTGAGCCACGTCTGGTTAAGTCGATGCCATTAAATGACGATCTCAGCGTGCTCCACAACAGTGATGAACTGCAAAAAGTGACACCTCAAGAGAGTAAAGCGTTTAAAAAAGCCGGGTTGACCATGTTGTTGATGCTGATTGGCCTGGCGGCTGCGCTTTACCCGGAAAATTCCTTATTGCGCTCGCCCGAGGGCAGCCTGACCCGCCCTGATGCACCGATTATGCAGGCGATAGTACCCTTGTTGTTCTTTATGTTTGCCATTCCCGGGCTGATTTATGGTTTTAGTGCCGGTACCTTCAAAAGCACCAAAGACGTTACCAGCAGCATGGAAAATATTACCCGTTCATTGGTTTCGTTTTTAGTGTTCAGCTTCTTCTGCGCCCAGTTTCTTTATTCATTCAGCCATTCCAATATCGGCACGTTGTTGGCAATCTCTGGGGCGGATTTCCTGCGCACCCTGGCAATGCCAGCCGGTTTCACTATTCTTGGGGTGATTCTGCTGTCTTGCGCCTTAGATATTATTATCACATCGGCTTCATCCAAATGGTCGATTCTGGCACCGGTATTAGTCCCGATGTTGATGGCAGTCGGTATCTCCCCTGAACTGACCCAGGCCAGTTTCCGTGTTAGCTCAACGGTGAATATCTCGACACCGATGTTTGCCTTTTATCCGTTGATCATTATGTATTGCCGTCAGTATTGCTCTAAAACCGGGGTTGGGACGCTTTGTGCCATGATGTTGCCTTATACTCTCGGGCTGACCATTGTATTAACCCTGATGCTATATCTGTTCTGGGGGTTGGGTATCCCGCTAGGATTCCAGAGTGGGTATACCTATCCGGCGGGCAGTTAATCCCCTGTTTACCTGCAATGCTGATGATATGAATTAAGTCTATAAGGAATAAGAAATGACAATGGCACTCTCAGAACAACTGACCCAACGTTTCTTCCGTTATCTGGCGGTGAGCAGCCAGAGTGATGGCGCGTCAATGACGCTACCCAGCACGGTCGGGCAGCATAAGATGGCGCAAATGTTAGCGGAAGAACTGCGCCAGTTAGGATTGGAAGATATCGTCATTGATGCCCATGCGACGGTAACTGCCCGTAAACCCGGCAACCAACCCGCCGCACCACGAATTGGTTTCATTACGCATATTGATACCGTTGATGTTGGTTTATCGCCTGATATCCACCCGCAGCGGTTGCGCTTTACCGGCAGTGATCTCTGCCTGAATCCTGAACAGGGTATCTATCTGCGCACATCAGAGCACCCGGAAATCCTTCGTTACCAAGATGAAGAAATTATTTTTGGCGATGGCACCAGCGTGTTGGGGGCGGATAATAAAGCGGCGGTCACGGTGGTGATGACGCTGTTGGAGAACCTGAGTGCCGATGATTGCCATGGGGATATCGTGGTGGCATTTGTGCCGGATGAGGAGATTGGTTTGCGCGGTGCCAAAGCGTTGGATCTGGCACGGTTTGATGTTGATTTCGCCTACACCATTGATTGTTGCGAACTGGGGGAGGTGGTATTTGAGAACTTTAACGCCGCCTCAGCCGAAATTGATATTGTTGGGGTAACGGCTCATCCTATGTCTGCCAAAAATGTGCTGATCAACCCTATCCGCGTAGCTTATGACATTATCAGTCAGTTCGACCCACAGGAAACACCGGAACATACTGAAGGGCGGGAAGGGTATGTCTGGTTTACTGATATGGTTGCCAACCCCAATCACGCCAAACTGAAGATTGCGATTCGCGATTTTGATAATGCGTTATTCGCGGCACGCAAACAGCGAATTGGTGAGGTGGTTACACAGATTGCAGCGAAGTATCCACGAGCGAAAATCAGCCATTCAGTCACCGACGTTTACAGCAATATCAGCAACTCGATAGGCGAAGATACCCAGGCGATTGATTTGATTTTCTCTGCCATGGCCGCGTTGGATATTGAACCTAAGGTGATCCCAATGCGTGGTGGTACCGATGGTGCAGCGTTATCGACTCAGGGGTTATTGACACCAAACTATTTCACCGGAGCCCATAACTTCCATTCACCGTTTGAATTTTTGCCAATTAGCTCCTTTGTAAAATCGTATGAGTTAACCCGAACTATCTGCTTGTTTGCCGCTAAATAACTTATCAGGGGAGGGGGTATATAGCCCCCCTCCTCAATGTAAACCCCGCTATTACCTTAATCTAATGCCTCTTCCTGCACTTCTAACACATGGTATGCGGTTGAGCAGAACAGTGAATTCAAACGTTTCATATCACCTAATAGCCCCATGTGCAGACTGCTGGTTTCAATACTCTGCACATTTTGTTGATGCAGGCGTTCAACGTGAGAGTGAGAATAGCGGCGGTTTAATAAACGGAAACGATGCTTGGCACGGCGTAGGCGTTTGGCGTTATTGATATCGCGGGATAAAAACACCGACATTCCTAAATCCAGATTGGCTACCAGACGGGTGTGCAGGGTATTTAACTCTTCAAACCCCTCGGCCGAAAATGGCTTACGAGCATTGAGTGACTTGGCTGCCACATCAGCAGTCATGCGGCCAATAATATCGCCAGCTTGTTGCAGATTAACCGCCGTATCAATAATTTCAGCCCAACGACGGGAATCAATCTCACCCAACTCATCCTGCTGGATTTGCGCTAAATAGAGCTTAATGGCGCTATACAGCATGTCGACTTCATCTTCCAACAAACTGACTTCATGCTTTTGCTGTTTATTCCCTTCCAGTACTTCTTTAAACCGCACCAGCATCTGCTCCAGCACATCACCCATTCGCAGGGTTTCCCGCACTGCGTTTGCTAAGGCTAACGAAGGTGTGTCGATGGCGGTAATATCAAGATAGCGCGGGGCCGAGGGTTGTAGGGTAGTTTGGTCATCGCTGACTAATCGGCTACAGATACGAGTCATCACTCCAACAAATGGCAGCATCAACAAGCAGCGCAGCAGGTTATAAAATACGTGGAAGTAAATGACCACTTCGGCGGCGGGCAAATTACGGCTAATGAGCCATTGCCCTAACATATTGACCCAAGGGAGGACTAAAATACAGCCGATCACTTTAAACAGTAGGCTGCCCAGCACCACTTGTCGGGAGATGGCATTCTGCCCACGGCTGCTGATCAGTGCCAGCAAACCACTGCCCAGATTAGAGCCAATCACAATACAGAGGGCGATATTTAGCGGAACTAAACCGGTAGCGGCCAGTGTGGCGGTCAGCAATACTGCGGCCAGACTGGAATAACTGATCATGGCGAACAGTGCGCCAATCAATAATGCCAGAATGGTATCACCGGTCAGAGATGAAAAAATGGCTTGCACGGCGGTTGCTTGCGTAATCGGCCCGGCGGCAGTGACAATCAGTTGCAGTGCCAGAATAATCAACCCGAGACCGATGCCTACCCGCCCCATCTGACCAATCCGACTTTTGCGCTGGCCGAGGAAAACAATAACCCCACCCAGGATTAGCAACGGTGAGAGCCAGGAGAGATCAAATGTCAGCACCCGGGCCATCAGCGCCGTCCCGACATCTGCCCCTAACATAATCACTAAGGCCGGCGACAAGGAGATAAGCCCCTGCGATACAAATGAGATAACCAGTAACGCGGTAGCATTACTGCTCTGTACTAGCGCCGTGACACCAATACCGGCGATAAAAGCCGTGGGTTTTTTCTGGATACTGGCGCTCAGAACCCGGCGCAGATCGGCACCGTAAACACGCATGATACCGGTGCGAACAATGTGTGTTCCCCACACCAGCAGGGCGACAGAAGAAAGCAGATGAAGCAGAGTCAGCATAGTTAATCTCAGTTGTGGCAAGACCCATATCGTTGAACTGCCTCAACGACGGTTGAACACACCTGAAAAGGCGGGTGGGCCTGGCTCTGTGTAAGTTAGATCCTATTTAAGTCTGTACAGTTTGAGGTTACGGCCATTTGACGATAAAACGGCCCGTTGATGGATGTTGCAGTGTTTTAACAGGGTTACCTTGTGGTGCAGGGCGACCGATATCTACACGCGGGTGAGTTAGGGGTAGATGTAAGGTTATTCCCCAGATAAAGGGGACTTGCAAGACGATATCGACACTAAACATGCCCCATTATAGCAATTTTTGCTGCCAATGACGTCAGTTATGGCTTTTGGTAACAATACAGTGCGGCCAAGGTGCGGTTTGCCATCTGGTGGCGTGCGCTCTCTTGACCGCTTTTATGCTGTTACCCAGCCACCCGCAGCCAGGCAAATAGCAGCGCCACCATAATCACAACCACAGCCGTGGCAATCACTAAACGTTCAGCAAATAGACGTCGCATCGGTAAACTCCTCAGGCAAAACTGTAACGTTCTGAATGATACTTCGACATAGGAACACCGATTTCATTCAGCGCAGACTCGATAGCATCCATCATGACATTGGGGCCACATATAAAATACTCGTGACTGGCATAGGGAGGGGGCAAGTGCCGTTTGAACACCTCGGCATCAATGAATCCTTTTTCCCCCGTCCAGTCTGGCGCGGGGTTCGACAACACATGCACCACGACCAAATTAAGCCGTGATTTTAATGCTTCTAACTCTTCACGAAAGGTGATCGATTCCCAATCTTTGCTGCCATAAAGTAGCAGGGCTGGCCGTTGGTCACCGCGATCAGCCAGTGTTCGCAACATACTCATCATTGGCGTTATCCCAACACCACCGGCGACCAGAACATGCATGTCTGCCGGATTTCCTAATGTGAATGCTCCATAGGGACCATCCAAATAGACCCGTTGCCCGATGGGGACTTTAGGTATGTTAGAGGTAAAATCCCCCAGATTGCGGATCGACATTTCCACGCGCCCGTCACTCACCTGTGCGCTGGATGAAAAAGAGAATGGATGGGCGGTAATGTTAAACGGGCTACCCCAAATGGTTAACCAACCGAACTGTCCGGGAGTGAAGCGAAAACCGTCATGGCCATCGGGCATCATCACCAAGGTGGCGGTATCACCCCGTTCCTGCCGTACTGCTACCACGCGATAGGGGCGTCGCAATATAAACAGCGGTTTGACGATCCGCACATACAGTAGCAAACCAAACCAAAAAAGAATCAGGCCAACCCAAAGTGCTCTTTTTAATGGGTCGTCGAGGTAAAACCCCCAGCCGACCATATGCATGACCCCGGCAACAACCGCCACTACGGCCAGAATAATGTGAGATAAATGCCAGATTTCATAGCGTATTTTTAGTTGAACTCGCCACAATGCGGTAATAACCAAAGCAATTAATGCATAGGTTGATAGGGCGGCAAAACGGGCTCGCCACGGCGCGTCGAAGGAGTTTAGTAGTGCCAATAACTCTGGACGAACAACAAATAGGATTAAGGGATGTGCGATAACCAGCCCGACTGCAATCAAAGAGATTCGTCGGTGGAAGTGATAGATAATATCCTCACCCCAAGGTTCGGTGACATAACGAAAACGGGCAGTCAGACCAAATTGTAGCCCCATTATTGCCAATCCGGCATAACCAAGGGCAATCGAAAACTCCGTCCAGAAATCTCGAGCTGGGGGTAATGTACCGGTTAATAATGCCAACAGAGGGGCCAGAATAAAAAAAAGGTATATCCCAACCCAAATGACACTACGCACAGCATAAGTCGACATATTGCTCACACCAGAATTATGAATAACATGTCAATAAGTATACTAAGCGAAACATAAGATAACCATTTATAAACATCACCATAACAATGAAGGAGCTGGGCACCAGACAGATTGAAAAGAGAGTCGTCGCCTGTGATGCTGGTATGGGGTCTAGCGTAATTGGGGCGTCGGTTTTGAAAACAAAGCTGAAGAAGGTCATGATCGATATTAAAGTATCCAACGCTAAAATGGAGGAGATCCCCAGCGATACCGACTTGGTCATAACGCATGTTCAACTGATTGAACGAGCCAAAAAATTACATGGAGATAACGGCATCACCTTTATGTCTATTACTCAGTTTATTGAGGGAAGCCAATGTGATGAAATTGTGGAATATATAATAAAATAAGCAATTAGAGGTTATTGGCGGGGATGCAGCGAGTATCCCCTCTTTTTTCATCAGAAGTGAC
>NZ_JAZGQE010000216.1:0-6991 GCF_048593885.1 Yersinia sp. 1252 StPb PI
AGGAAAGGCGCTTTAAATTAATAGATATTGATTAGTTAGCTAACGTAGCCAAATTTAAGGATGGTATGAGAAGGGTTCAATACGGTTAATCGACATTCAAGCTGCTTGTTTCCCCACGAACGCAGGGGATCACTGCAATAAGTTAAACCGCAATGGGCATAATTGATGGTGGTTTCTGGTGCGGTAATCAGCCAGGTGAAAGGCCACTCGTCACCGTTTAAAGCATCACCACACACGGACATCCCGGCACAGGCTTGCCGATATTGGGTTATTGCGATGGTGTAACCTAATGCCTCAGCAACACGGATAAAATAAGCAACAGACTGACCACCAATGCCAAACAATTTCGACACCACTGCCCGCTGACGCTGGATAATGCTGTCAATCTCACCTATCGCACATAAATCAGGTAAACCAAGCGTCGCTTCCCATTCAGGCAGCATTGCCGTTGCTGTAGAGGGAAAAGCCGCATCAAGCAGATCACGGGCATCCTCATCACTGCGTTGGAAGGATCGAGCTAGTGCGCGTAACGTACTGGCTTGAACACCGTTAAGTTGCCGTGGCCAAACCAACCCGCCCGGCATCAGTGCTTGAAGCGCTGCGGTATATTCATTCACAGAATAACGGCTCATGGATAGGTCACCGTGCCCCGGACAGGTAATTTACCGGTTTCAAGCTGAATGTTCGTCGTCGGAGAGTCGAGAATAAAACCACTGGTCCCTGTCACATCGCCGATGGCCAGCAGCAGTGACGACAGCAGAATTTTACCGCCCGGCTCACCCTCAGTAAAAAACACCTCATCAATAGCCGTATTTATTGCCGTGGTAGTTTCACTGGATGCCGCAGGAATGCCACTGATAACAAAATTCACGGGCGCGGCAACCGGCGCACAAACATAGATGATGGCGATAATGGGCTGTAAGGGATAGATATGATCTGCAACTCGACCCTGATCGCCGGTCGCTTTCACCGCCCCCCATTCTTCAAGCTGAGATACGCCGTCAGTCCCAACAGGAAAGCCGCCAGAATCATTGCCATCGCACATGATATAAATACCAACCGTACCAACCCCCTGTAAGCGGCGTTTAACCCAGCATCGAGTAATACCTGGTACTGACAATGCCCAGCCGCGATAATCAGTATCGTTACCGCCTTGAGGGGTGTTTTGATAGGCCAGCAACATACGGGAACGAAAAGCATCTTCTGACTCAATATCAGCGCCGCCAGATATCTTAACTGTTGCGGTGGCCACTGACAGGACACCATCAATTGCAACGTCGAGTGTAAGAGACGTTCCGGCATCCGCATTCCCCGCAATACCGCCGCCAGTAGTGTCATCTAATACACTGGGGAGTACAGCAGTGATTGAACCGGTGGCTGTACCACTAGCCCCCAGAGTTACCTCATGATCGAGGCGATATTGATAACCATCGGCCCGATTTAAAAGGCTCCCAGCGGTAATCACACGACCTGTAGTGCCACTAAATTCGATGGCAGGAGAAGTTGCAGGGTTGGCGGGTTTGCGGAAAACATCTTTCAACGCGGCCCACGCGCCAAGATATTCGTCAGTGGCATTATAAGGCGTGGATTGCAGCGCGATATAATCCAGATAACCATAATGTAAATGCGCCATTCCGGCATCAGCATCACTGATCACACCGATATTGGAGAAGCGCAATAAATTACCGCCCGTCTTGAGTTCTGATTGAATATAAGACAGGTTGCGCTGGCGCAGTTCGCTTAATGTGGGGCGATTAAATGGCATGTATTAGGTCTCCCATACCCATGAGAATTTAACTGAAGCCTGTGCTTTAGCCGGTTGTTGATAGCTGATGATCAGATTCAGTCGGTTGGGATACATTATCTGAGCATTGGCGCTTATTGCGGTCACTACACCGTCATCAAGTAACCAAGCTACGGCTTCATTGGCGTAGTCCTCAGCCTTTAACGCGACTTTAGTCGTGAGTTTTTCGCGGCGAAGCAACCACAAACGAGAGCCTATCGAATACTCTGAGCCGGTATCACCCCACCACCCGCGCCGATCGTCGCCGTCGATAGCGTCATCAGAACGGGCCAACCGGTCCGTGAACAGGCTAATTAAAATGGCAGTCTCTAAATCATCACCCTCCAGCAACCCACCGCTGCCGGTTTGCCAGTCGCCCAGCAATTTGTCCGGTTCCCAGACTGTTTTGATATCTGTTGTCATTCAACCACCTTGCCCGTCACTTCACTGGTTAATGTCGAGCTACCACCCTGAACATTTTTAAGTTGGTGATTGTGGGTGTTATAGGCTTCGCGCAGGGTTTTCAGTGTGGTGCTATTGCTGTCCGCGTTATCGACAATATTGCCGCTGACTTCCAGTAGTGGGGTATTTAGCCGCACTTTATCCGAAGCATTAATCGTCACCTCCGTGGCATTATTGACCGTGACCGGCTGACCATTGGCCTCAATAACAATGCCAGTTTCAGTTAACTTGACGTATTGCCCCCATTGCGAGTAAATCACCGTTTCACCCGTATTGAGTCCGGTATGACGAAAAGACTGATGATTTGAACCAATAATGACTGCACTTGACCTGTCCCCACCTAAAAAACCAATAACCACATCAGTATTGGCGGGAAGTCCCGATGAAAAACCGAACTCAGCCAGCCTCGGGGTATCACTACGAACTTCTAAAGGGGTTTGATATTGGACGGTCTGAACGGTGCCACCATCATTGCTGCCCGTCACCCGCCCTACCCCGATCATCATTTTTATTTGCCGGTATAACTTGGCGAGTTGCCCTGAGTCGCTCATTACTGGTTTAACTCCATAAGATTTGAATAAAACTGATAAGGTTGGACGGTAAAGGCTTCGGGGGGCATCAGGACCATTTGCGCGGCGGTGCCGTGATCGTCTTTGAGGTAAGTCACCTCCGATAGCAGCCAGAGTTCATCCTTTAAACCAAAAACAGGTAAATCAATGGGGATCAGCGTGTTAGGTTCCCACAGTTTTCCGTCTTTATCCCGCCAGCTATCGACCGTCACCAACAGCTCTTTAGAGCGTCCATAACGGCGGTTCATTTCCCAATCAATACATTGCTGAGCCAGTTTTAGGGCTTTCATGGTACTTTCAACAATGATAATGCGGTTTCGATAGCGCATTTGGGCTGCTTCGGGATCGCGACTGCGAGCTAACGTAACTGAACCGTATCCCGCATCCTGAACCTGCTCCTGAAGTTGACTAACAGACATCGAAACGCCGATATAGTCAGAAAATCGTTGGTCCATTCCCGAGTTATACGCGGCGTCTTCAATATTGATGCCCTGCGCTACCCCGCTGGCTGCTTTTCGCGTACCCACCCGAGTTAGATATAAACTGCCATCGGGTAGATCGTAATACAGCAATGCCGCCCAGCGCGTGATACGGTCAATAATTTCCTGAGAGGACTCCCCCCAGTTCAATGTAAATTGGGGAACAATATCGAGGTCGGTAACATCACTGGACACCGTAATGCCGTAGGGCATCGCTAACCGTTGAGCTATCTGTAGCGCTGTCGATTGGCTGATCACATTGTTTGGCCACTCTGCGGAGCAATCAACCAAGTCCTGGCACTTACTCCGTCCCGTCGCCCTCACTTCGCGGCGATTACGACTGATCATCGGTGCCCAGCGGTCTATGTAGCCTGTGAGAACAACATCATCCCCCAAATTAACGACACAGGCGTCTCCCGGGTTAACCCACTGTTGATTGTCACTCCCCGGATAAAGGTCCATCAATGACAGGCTGAAATCGCTAGGTAACCGCTCTATGCTGCGCGTGACCCGTATATTATCCCAACCGGAAATCAGCTTATTGCCAATGCGTAGTGTCAAATCATCACTCATGAGTTCAGCGCCTTAAATCGGACAGGCATAAATGCCGGGTGAACGGGGTTAGCCATTTTCACCAACGCGTCACCCCGCTGTGCATCCTGATATAGCCGATTGGCAAGATTAAGCGCGGGTAGTGATCGGTTAAAATTGACGGTCTCAACACGAGACAGGTTCGCGCCGGTCTGCTGTAACAGCGTGACGATTGAACCGCGCAAGTCGTTTAGTGCCTGGTATACCTCGTCATTACCCCTGTCAGCCGCAGAAAGCGCCGCACTGTCTACCACATCACAGACCCGCGTCAATATATCGACCGCATCGTCGTAGCTTTCAGGTTGATATTGCGAAGCAGCAAACACCATCGCACCGGCGCACAACACAATAATAAGTTGGTAGCTGGCGGCTGCGGTATTGCTGTCACTGGGATTGGGTCGAAAAGTATTGTCATTAACTTCCGTTAATTCTTGCATCATACGGATTAAGTCAAGGGTACTGGCTCCGCTGGCCAATATGGCATTCACGACCGCAAGAGCAGCATTGGCATGCCCTTCAACTGTAGCGGCTGTTCGTAATGCCTCCGTGGCCTTGTTGACTGACTCCCGCCCCTCAACTGATACCGCCATTCTTTGTGCCACCAGCGCGGATAGATTGGCCGTGTCATTTTGTGTACTAATGGATGCAGTCGCACCCGACACGCTGCCGCCAACCGTGCCGTGGTTGTAGCGGCCATAACGATCCCGGCCTAATGTAGAGCGGAGCATATTCCCAAGGTTTGTTGCCTCGCTGGTCGTTGAATTCACCATATTGACCCAGAATGCAGCCGTACTTTTCAGCGTTCTGATGGTTTGAGTGACAGAGCGGATCTCGCCTTTTACCGTGGCGATAAATGTCGCAACGGATTTGGACGCCAAACCAAACCATGACGACTGAATAGACGAAACGGCATCTGCTGAACTGGTAACAGAGAACACCCGTAAACCTGACTCAATGATGGTCAACGTAAATTCAAAAACCCGCCCTGACTCAGCCCCTTCATTCAGACGAAGACCACTTTCAGGAATACTGACCGTCATTTCACCCAGCGTTGGGTGTACTAATGTTCCCGCATCCGGCATTTCACAGGCAGCAATCAGTGAATCACGCTGGGTCATGACGTCAGGCGCGTTATAAAGGCCACTACTCTGAATAAGAAAACCACGGATAGTCAGGCGGCGAGTAGCACGGCCTAAATCCTCAATCCACGCAGTATCTCGATAAGGGTACTCATGAATGGCCTGGCGACGACCAAAAACACCCTCAGCAGTTAATACAGCAAAAGGAACACCACGAAAAGATGCGGGATGCAGGTGTTCAGACCATTGCCAACTATCACCACCAGTACCTAATAAATCAGAAAGTGTATTGCTGATCAGTGACATTTACGCCCCCTGAAAATAAAAAAACCCGCCAGAAGCGAGGTTGATGGTTGTACTTTATTACGCCGGGTAACTCATTGATGTTGATATTTTCGCCCCCTTTGGCGCAGTTATTTTCTGACGCTCCCCTGTTTTATCAGTGATCAGCGTAATTTCAATTTCTGACTTATCTCCACCAATACCTTGGGTGATATCATTAATGTCTTTCCCACTTTGCTGGGATGAGTTAATGGATATTGGCGGTGATGCGTTGATATCAGAGGTACTGGTATTTAACTCGCCTGGTTGGGGATGAATGGCAGGCAAGCCCGGCATTATTTTTTGTAGGTAATTGCGAGTTTCGGCAGGAGCTTGCTCTAGCCCATATTTTTTAACGTTATTCTGTCCCCAGTTATAAGAAGCAACGGCCTTATTGACATCCCCATCAAACATTTTAAGCAAGTCAGAAAGATACTTGGCTGCGGCTTCGCTGGATTTATTGAAGTCCATTCGGTCATCCATCGAGTTTAAGCCATAATCTCTACCGGTTGGCGGCATAAACTGAAATGGACCCTGTGCCCCTGCGGGTGATAGTAGATTTTTACCTCGGTTAGATTCATTCAGGTAAACCCGATCAAGTAGGGTTGAAGGAAGGTTATACTGTGACTCTAACTGTTTTAGTCTCGCTTGCTGCTGATCTTCGCCGGGGAGTATGTAGGGGGATTTAACGGGAGCGACGTTTTTTTGTTTTTCTATCTCAAGCCGTTTCTTTTCCTGCGTCTCCCAGTCCGCACCGTACTGATCATTTAATTTTTGGGTAAAATCCTTATCTGGATATCCAAACGTTAAATAGGCTTTCTCTTTAAACGATAATGTCTCTTTGAATTTATCGTCTACTCGCGCCCGATGAAGAATATCTTTCTGTTTATCACCATGTGCAAACGAGTTTTCATCATCGTTCTCGCGCATCTTCATATCATGAAGCTGAGTTGCAGCACTTCCTTTGACCATATTTTCATCAGGTAAAAGTTTTTGGGCTGCCCATATTTTTCCTTTGGTCATCAACCCATCAAGCGCGGCGCTGGCCTCCTTTAACTGAGCATTCAATTCAACCAGTTGTGCATTAATTTTTGGGTCAACCGTTAAGCCAAAACTATCCGATTTAGCCAGTAATTCTTTGTACCTGACACCTTCCCGCATTAATACCAACATAGGAGCATCAAACCCTAAGGCATCAGCCAAAGTCTTTTGAGTTTGGGGCGAAAGTTTAGGGAATATTTTGGCAACATTGTCCAGCGTTTTATAGACATCTGCCGTGCCATCTTTGAGGCGTTCAATGACAATGCCGTTCCGAGCCAATAACTCCTGTGTCACATCGTTACGTGCCCACAAAGTGTCATTAAACGTCTTGTATAGCCCTTCAACAGACTGGCGAGCAGTGTCGCTATCTACCCCCAAAATCTGCATTGCACCGCTAACACGGCTAAAATTATCAACTGACATACCGGCATTTTTAGCCGCCACATCAAGCGAATAGGCCGAATCAGCAGCCGCACTTAACCCCTGAGCGGCTTTGACGCCAATATAACCAACAGCGCCAAGCGCACCAAACCTGAGTACCTTGCTGCCAATCTCACCAACCATTTTTAGCGGGGGCACCATATCACCGACAAACTGCACACCTTCACGCGCAAACTGCCCCATTCCCTTTAGACGAGCATTGAGGTCGTCAATACCTTCAACTGA
>NZ_JAZGQE010000217.1:0-6937 GCF_048593885.1 Yersinia sp. 1252 StPb PI
AATAATTCATTAATAATTAACAGGTTAATTAAATCATAAGGATTGAAATATGAACGTTCGTTTAGCTGTATTACTTATTGCCGTTGCATCATCATTTTCTGCTGTAGCCGCTTCAGAGAGTGACATTCAGGATGCAAAAGTTATCACTGTCACTACTGATGTCGTATCTGGTCACCTTCACATTGCCAATGGTCGTAACTGCTTGTCTGAGAATGCACAGGGAAAGCCGGCACTGTTAGCTTGTGAGAGCGCAGAGAAAGTCAGCCCTGAAAAAAGTACTGTTCGTTACATCGTACTGAAAAGCGGTCAATGCCTGTCTGATGCAGGTGGCGCAACACCGGTCATGGCCGTCTGTGATTTTCAGGATAAGAAGCAGCAGTGGACAGCCCTTCAAGGTATTGGTACGGATGTCCGTAATATGGCATCAAATAAGTGCCTGACGACCGCAGGGCTGGATAAGCCGGTGACGATGGCTGCATGTGGTGGCCTGCCAACTCAGAATTGGACATTACCTCAGTAAAGTAGCATTACAGGTGGCATTCATTGAGTGCCATCGATAATGCACAACCTAAGCCACTAGCCTAATAAGTTGGTGGCTTTTCTATTGGAGTAATGCCGTGCCACCCAGAATACCGCGCGCCTGCCGTAAGCATGGGTGCCGCAACACTACAATTCACAGTTCTGGTTATTGTCCTGAGCATCAGAATACCGGATGGGAGAATCACCAGCAGGGCAAGACCAGGCATGAGCGTGGCTATGGTACTAACTGGGATAAGTTGAAACCACTGATAAAGGCCAGAGACAAAGGGCTGTGCCAACAGTGCTTGCGTGAAGGTCTGGTGGTATCGGGTACAACGGTCGATCACATCAGAGCTAAGGCTCACGGTGGCACTGATGACCCATCCAACCTCGAACTGTTGTGCTGGCCACACCATAGAAAGAAGACTGCGACCGAACGAATCAAGTGATAATGATTATCAACATCACCAATGTGAGCACCAAAACGGTGCATCATCACATCAAATGAGAATCAATATCATCAATGGGAGGGGGGATCGAATCTCTGCAGCCCTTGTCCTACCGTACCGCCAGCCTCGTCAAATTTTTACACGTCCGAAATAAGAAATCTTTTTTCGATAATTTTTAACATTTGGAGTCATCAATGGGAACAGCGATGAGGGCTGCTGGTGGGGGACGAAAACAGAATTTACCCACCAAAAATAAAAGCAGTCTGACCCGAATTGCTCCCCCAAAAGAATTATTGAGCGAGACGGCGATCGGACTTTGGAAAACGCAAAGCAAAATCCTGATCGAGCGTGGCACGTTCGAGTTAGAAGATGCACCTCTGTTACTTGCCTACTGCAATTCCTTTCACCTGATGATTACCGCTGAAAAAGTTATCACCAAACTGGCTCTCAACGATCTTGAGAACTTGGGTCTGGCAGATCTCGGCGGTACCGGTGGATTAAAAAAACATCCGGCAGTTGCCGTCCGTAACGACTGTGTTTCTCAACTGGCGCGCCTCGGCTCGCTGCTCGGTCTAGATCCCCTTAGCCGAATAAGAATGACCGGGGGAAGTTCACCAGAGGAAGAAGAGAACGAATTCGACGAGTTTTAACTATGGCAACATACCCTCACGTAAATGCAGCAAATCAGTATGCGCGGGATGTGGTCAGCGGAAAGATAATTGCGGGTTTATATGTCATTGCCGCCTGTCAGCGTCACATTGATGATCTGGCTGAGTCCAAAAATAAAAATTACCCATACCGGTTTGATAAAGATAAAGCAGAGCGGGCCTGTCGGTTTATTGGGTTAATGCCCCACACCAAAGGCGAGTGGGCCAGAAAACGGCTAAAAATAAAACTAGAGCCTTGGCAGCAATTTATCTTTGCTGTTGGCTTCGGTTGGCTAAAGAAGAAAAACAAACTCCGTCGCTTCACTGAGATTTATGTCGAGGTGCCTCGGAAAAACGGTAAATCCCTGATTGCCGCTGGCGTTGGTAATTATATGTTCTGTGCTGATGGGGAGTTTGGCGCGGAAGTTTATTGTGGTGCGGTGACAGAAAAGCAGGCGTGGAAGGTATTTCAGCCCGCATTGCTGATGGTGCAAAAACTGCCTGCGATGCGGAAGAAATTTTCCATCAAGCCGTGGGCTAAAAAAATGACTCGCCCGGACGGTTCGGTATTTGAACCTGTTATCGGTGATCCGGGTGATGGTGATTCGCCGTCATGCGCCATCATTGACGAGTATCACGAGCATGCTACGGATTCATTGTATACCACGATGACCACTGGCATGGGTTCGCGAAGCCAGCCAATGACGCTGATCATTACCACGGCAGGTTTTGATATGCAGTCGCCGTGTTATGAAAAGCGCACACAAATTGTAGAAATATTGGAGGGGATCCGCAAAGGCGGTGAAAGTGATCATATCTTCGGGATTATTTATACCCTTGATAAAGATGATGATTGGACCAAGCCGGAAGCCTTAGCAAAGGCCAACCCCAACATGGGGGTATCCATTGAACCCGATTTTCTGCGGGCTAAACAGCAACTGGCAATTTCCACACCCAGTCAGACAAACAAGATTAAAACCAAACACTTCAACATTTGGGTAACGGCTAAATCAGCTTATTACAATATGGAGAAGTGGAAGGATGCAACGGATAAATCGCTCACCTTAGAGCAGTTTAACGGGGAAGAGTGCTATCTCGGTATCGACCTGGCTTCCAAGCTGGACTTGAACTGCGCTTGCCCAATATTCATGCGGGAAATAAACGGCAGGAAGCATTATTACTGTGTCGGCGCGATGTTCTGGGCACCGGAAGATACTATTTATTCAACAGCAACTGAGCTAAAACGCACCGCAGAACGTTATCAAAATTTCGTTCAGCAGGGCTTTTTAATCCCCACGGACGGCGCGGAAGTGGATAACCGGCTTATTTTTGAAACAATATCCAAGTTGAATAAGCAGGTAAAAATAGTTTCTTCCCCCATTGACCCACATGGCGCAACCAGCCTCTCACATCTTTTGGATGAAGAGGGGGTGTCGCCCATTATCATCACGCAAAACTTTACCAATATGAGTGATCCAATGCGGGAGATTGAGGCGGCTCTTGCTGCCGGGCGTTTCCATCACGACGGCAATCCCATTATGCAGTGGTGCATGACAAACGTTATTGGTCGGTATTATCCCGGCAGTGACGATCGCGTCCGACCCACTAAGCAAGGCGATGAAAACAAGATAGACGGAGCTGTTGCGGGGATTATGGCTGTTGGTCGGGCAATGCTGAACGACATTGAAAAATCTCTTTCTGATCACCTTATTTCTCACGGAATACGCTCTCTTTAAAGGCAACTCTATGATCCAATTCCTGACAATTTTGTCCTTAATCGTGGGGCTTATCGGTGCTGCACTGCTTTCCTATGGTGCGTGGTTGATTCTCCCTGCTATGGGTTTTTCGGTTGCTGGTGGTTTATGCCTCGCATGGTCTTATCTGGTTTCCAGATCGGTGGCTCAAAAACCCAATGACAATGACGGAGGGGCTTAATGTTTTTTCCAAATATGTTTAAGTCCGCACCGGATACTGCCCGCGTGACCACTCCCGCTGAATTAGCCGAGATAGTGGGCATGACTTACGACACCTACACCGGTTTGAGAGTTAGCAGCCAAAAGGCGATGCGCCTTACTGCGGTGTTTGGTTGTATTCGTGTTCTGGCTGAGTCAGTCGGTATGTTGCCTTGCAACCTTTATAAATCAGCGAACGGTCGGCGGGAAAAAGTCCCAAAAGAGCGGCTCTCAAAACTCTTATCTCTCAAGCCTAATGGATACATGACCCCGCAGGAGTTCTGGGAACTACTGATTGTTTGCTTATGTCTTCGCGGCAACTTCTACGCCTATAAAGTCAAAGCGCTAGGTGAGGTGGTGGAGTTATTGCCACTCGACCCTGGCAGCGTTGAACCTAAGCTGAATAGCCAGTGGGAACCGGTATACCGAGTCACCTTTCCAGATGGCACCACAGACGTTCTATCGCAAGATGATATTTGGCATGTTCGTATTCTCACACTTGATGGGCTTAATGGATTAAACCCCATAGCCTATGCTCGCGAAGCGATATCGTTGGGATTGGCCACTGAAGAACACGGCTCGCGGCTATTCAAAAATGGCGCAGTGACATCAGGTGTTCTACGGACTGAACAGGCTTTGAGTGATGCGGCGTATGCGCGGCTTAAGGGCGATTTTGAGGGTAGGCACTCTGGGCTGGAAAATGCCCATAAGCCAATGATCCTTGAGATGGGCCTCGACTGGAAAGCGATGGGAATGAACGCTGAAGATAGCCAGTTCCTTGAAACCCGTAAATTTCAACTTGAAGAGATATGTCGCCTGTTTCGGGTTCCCATGCATCTGGTGCAAAACACCGACCATGCAACATTCAGTAATATTGAGAATCTCGGTATTGGTTTTATTAATTATTCTTTGGTGCCTTACCTCACCCGGATTGAGCAACGTATCAATATCGGTCTGGTGCGCGAATCAAAGCAGGGTGAATTTTACGCCAAATTCAATGCTGGGGCGTTATTACGGGGAGATATGAAGTCTCGTTTTGAGTCTTATGCGACCGGGATTAACTGGGGCATATTCTCCCCGAATGACTGCCTCGAACTGGAAGATAGAAACCCTCGTCCAGGCGGTGACATCTACCTCACGCCGATGAATATGACCACCAAACCGCAAGAAAGCAAAACCAAACCTACTGAGGAACAAAAGCATGCTGACTAAGCAACGCATGGATTTCCCGCTAAAGCTGAAATCAGTCAGTGACTCGGGAGAGTTTGAGGGCTACGGCTCAGTCTTTGGCGTGAAAGACAGCTATGACGATATTGTTGTACCGGGTGCTTTCATCAAATCACTGAATGCATGGCGAGATAAAAACGCCCTGCCTGCCATGTTATGGCAGCACCGTATGGATGAGCCGATCGGCATTTATACCGAAATGAAAGAGGATGATGTTGGACTATTCGTCAAGGGGCGATTGTTAATTGACGATGACCCACTCGCCAAACGCGCTCACGCACACATGAAGGCCGGTTCTTTAACCGGCCTTTCTATTGGATACATGCTCAAGGATTGGGAGTATGACCGCAATAAAGAAGCGTATTTACTGAAGGAAGTCGATCTGTGGGAAGTCAGCCCAGTGACATTTCCGTCTAACGATGAGGCGCGGGTCAGTGATGTGAAATCTGCTTTTGCCCGTGGTGAAACCCCATCCCCTAAAAGTATTGAAAGAGTCCTGCGCGACGTTGGGCTTTCTCGCACTCAGGCCAAAGCATTTATGGCTGAAGGATATGGCGCAATCTCTCTGCGTGATGCAGATGAGGTTAATAACGCGCTTAATGCACTGAAATCTATTAAATTTTAATTTGGAGAATTACCCATGGCTGTTGAAATCAAAGATGTAGAGCAGGTCGCGCAGGAACTTAATCAGAAATTCTCTGAGTTTAAAGAGAAAAACGATAAACGCCTTGATGCGGTTGAGCAGGAAAAAGGCAAACTGGCTGGGGAAGTGGAGACGCTTAACGTCAAACTGACCGAGCTGGATAACTTAAAGGCCAGCTTGGAAGAAGAAATTAAGTCACTGAAGCGTCCAGGCGGCGGTACCAACACCAAAACAGCGACCGAGCACAAATCTGCCTTTATGCAGTTTGTTCGCAAGGGCAAAGAAGATGGACTGCGTGAGCTTGAACAAAAAGCGCTGAATACCGGTACTGATGCAGATGGTGGCTATGCAGTGCCTGAAGAGTTAGATCGTACCTTGCTGGATATCCTGAAAGATGAAGTGATCATGCGTCAGGAATCTACTGTAATTACCGTGGGTACCAGTGACTATAAGAAACTAGTGAATTTGCACGGTGCAGGTTCCGGCTGGGTTGGCGAGCAAGCGGAGCGCCCAGCCACCGGCACACCGCGTTTAGAGCAAATCATTCCATTTATGGGCGAGATCTACGGTAACCCGCAAGCGACTCAAACCATGTTGGATGATGCTTTCTTTAATGTGGAAACGTGGATTAATGACTCTTTGAGCATGGAATTCTCCGAACAGGAAGAAATTGCATTCACAAATGGTAGTGGCGTGCTGAAACCTAAAGGTTTTCTCGCTTATGCATCTACTGATGAAAAGGATAGCGTGCGGGCATTTGGCAAACTACAGCATCTTCTTTCTGGTGCGGTATCTGGGGTTACGGCTGATAGTATTATTCAGATGATTTACACCTTACGTAAAGTTCACCGTAAAGGTGCTAAGTTTATGATGAATAACAACTCATTGTTCAAAATCCGCATTTTGAAAGATGAGCGTGGTGATTACCTGTGGCGTCCAGGCTTAGAGCTTGATCAGCCGTCTATGTTGGCCGGTTATGGTATTGCTGAAAATGAGCAAATGCCGGATATCGCTGCAGATGCCAAAGCGATTGCATTCGGTAACTTCAAGCGCGGTTACACCATTGTTGACCGTATCGGCACTCGTATTCTTCGTGATCCTTACACTAACAAACCGTTTGTTGGTTTCTATACCACTAAGCGTACTGGTGGGATGCTGGCTGATTCTCAGGCTATCAAGCTGCTGAAAATCGGCGCTGCTGCATAACATTGCCAATTAATCCAATGGGGCCTGATGGCCCCTTTCTTTTGAGGTGTCTATGCACAAACTGACTAAAAACCTTGATTGGTCCCCTGATGGTTGCCACGTTGAAACCCTGCCTGCGGGTGAATATGAAGAGTTGCCCGCCCGCGTTCTGGTCATTGCTTCACAGTTAAACATTCTGGAATTGGTTGACGCCCAGTTGCTGGGGCAAAAAGCTGATGAGCAGCCAGAGCAGCCAGAGCAGCCAGAGCAGCCAGAGCAGCCAGAGCAGCCAGAGCAGCCAGAGCAGCCAGAGCA
>NZ_JAZGQE010000218.1:0-6900 GCF_048593885.1 Yersinia sp. 1252 StPb PI
ACTGTATTTAACGACCGCCAAACTTAATATTAAATAAAGGGGCACTATGCATTCACTATTACAATGGCAACGGGTCTTGAATAAACTGTTTATTAGATATTATGGAATAGACATCAATGATACTGCATTTTCTGAAATAGATTATGCAAGGCATTACTGGGATGATTGTATCCGCCCTTATCAGGCAGTCAACGAGTGGGCTTCTAAGTATGATCTGCGCAGACTTGATTCAAGTGATAGCCCTTTGAATAAAAAAGATGAATCTTCTATTAAATAAAGCTATGAGGTTAAAGTGAATAAAATTCATCAGGAAGGATATTCTCTTCCGGTTAAACAAGCACTGATTGATTTATTGTTCAAAGAAATGGGTACACCACCACCCATGAAGTCAAAGTTATTGGCGGTATCGTTTGTCTTTCGGGATATTCACTACAGCCCTGATAACGGCGGCTATCATCCGGTAGAAATCAGGCTTACCTATGATAATGACCAGTTCTATTTTGATTACATCACAGATCTCGCTTATATGGGACATGTGTACCCTGAGCTGGAAAAGGAAATAGATTTCAGTTGGTCACAACATTACGCCTTCTATGCAGGCGTTGGTGATTTGACCCATCGAGACGGCTGCGAACTATTCGCGCTGTGGCAATCCAACTTTATCAACTATTGGCAGATGGGCGTGTATACCCCGCAAATTCTTTGGGAAAGCTAAGTTAATCAGGCTGGTCAACCATCTAATTAAATAATCATTTTCATGCGGGAGAAATCTATTGTGACTAAGGATAGAGGGATCAGTGCGTCCAAACAGGGCGATCTGGACTGTCTTTGTGGGGCTTACGGCCTGGTCAACGTGATGAGTTATCTGTTTGACGGCAGGGTAAAGAGAAGACCGTTGATGCGTGCTTTATTAAGTGAATACGGTGCTGAATGGGTGCTCAACGATTGGCTGAACTACGGCATCGATGAAGACCGTATGGATTACCTCGTAGACCGGATATTACAGAACGGCTACTACTACAAACATTTCCCCACCAAAATCACCCAGCCCTTCAAAGAAACCAGCCGCCTGACGTCAAAGCAAATCCTCGATGGCATGGCCCAATACCTTAATCACTCCGATTTCTCCCGCGTTATCCTGATTAGCGACCAATATCACTGGTCGGTGGTCACCCGCATTGACCACCAGTACCTCTACTTCTTTGATAGCAACGGTCGAAAGAGATCGCTTAGAACGGCCTATTCCTTACGGGAAGGTGCCAGCAGTTACCAACTTTATCCCGGTGCCATTTACTTTGTTGAAAGGGAGTTTTGACATGCTGAACCTGACACTTTCTTGCCACGAAGACCTGATACTGCAACAGGCACAGTCCATCATCGAAAACCGCTACATACGTGGCGATAAGATGTTTTCGACCGAGGCGGTACGTGAGTACCTGAAGTTTAAGCTGGCACCGCTTGAGCATGAAATTTTCTCGGTCTTACTGCTGGATAACCAACATCGCGTCTTAGCCTATGAGGAGCTGTTCCGGGGCACGCTTAACGCGGTCAGCATCTACCCCCGCGAAATTGTGAAACTCAGTCTGCGGTACAACGCTGGTGCAATAATTCTGGTCCACAACCATCCCAGCGGCGAACCTGAACCAAGCCAAGCAGACAAAGACATCACCAACAAGCTGAAATCGGTGTTAGAGCTGTTGGATATTCAAGTTCTTGACCACCTCATTGTTGCCGGTACAAAGGTGGTCTCTCTGGCTGAGCGTGGACTGGTTTGACGCTCAGGTTACTTGGTTTAATGTGCATTAAAGCGGGTTGAACAATGTCGAAACTTAAGCTGGCGGTATCACCACAAACAACCACGGTGTTTGACGCCTACATCAATAGTCTTGCTGTGTCGGGGCGCGGCGGTATCACCAGCTTGCTGAATCACTGCGCCCGCATACTCAACAAACGTTCTACAGCACAGACGTATCCGTGGGACCTGTTAGACTTTGGGAAAGTAGCAAAAATACGCATGACCATGCTGGATGAAGGATATGCCGTTTCTACCGTGAATATGGCGTTATCCGCACTACGGGCGATTGCCAAAACCGCTTTTAATTTTGACCAGATGAATGTGGACGTGCTGTTACGCATCAACGCAGTCAAGCGCGTGAAAGGCGACCCAACTCGAAATGGAAGGGCGCTAACTCGGCAGGAAATCCGCCAGTTGCTGAAAGCCGCCAAAAGTCATCACGAGCCCGCTCGCCGTTGCAGGGATGCAGCCATATTGCTTACCTTGTGTGGGGCTGGCTTGCGAGTTGGGGAGTTGGTCAAACTTCAACAGGATGATTATGTGGACGGTGTTTTAGTGGTCAGGCAGGGAAAAGGGCGTAAGTATCGCGAAATTCACGTGGCACCGGCTGTAGATAAAGCTTTGACCGCGTGGTTGGCAATGAGTGGGGAAGGGGATGCGCTGTTTACCAAGATCTATCGTTCCGGTTTACCAGCGTCTGCAGCACTGACAACCGCTGGGGTGACGGCAATCCTTGAGCAATTGCGTATCACCGCCAGCGTAGCTGAGTTCACGCCCCACGACCTGCGCAGGACGTTCATTACTCAACTATTAGAGCAGGGTGCTGACATCAACACGGTACGCCAGTTAGCCGGTCACAGTGACATATCCACGACGGTGAGATACGACCATCGTGGCGTCGAGGCAAAGGTTATGGCTTCGCAGCGGTTACGCTGTTGGTAGCGCCGTCGATTCTTGTTATTTTGTTAACGACTTTCCTGGAGGATATTAATCTTTCAATGTCCCCTTCCTGCCATACTGTATCACTTGGATTGCCAGGTCTACCGCGTTTATGTTTGGTCATGTGGGCCACGATTTCCTCAGCCATTTTCTCTTCACGAAACTTAAGCTCATAAAACTCATTGTAAAGATCATATAGCCTTTTGGCTTCGGGCTTCTTCGGCTCAAGCAATGCATCAAAAAAGTATATGTTAATCAGCTCATCCAGTACCTTGCTGTATACGCGTCCTGTTCCCCGTTTCATTGAGTCAATCGTATCATGACCGAAAATCTTACAGATGGCTTTCAGCCGAGTTTTAGTTACGCCACTCATGTTGATTTCTATAGCAGGACCCAATTCCTCTCTTAGTTTTTCTCTACTGAGTTTCTTTTTTTTCTTGTTCATCTGATTTGACGTAGCAGCCATTGTTGAGTCTCTCTGACGATTTTTATTATGACGGTCATAATAAGCATGAATTTTATGACCGTCATAATTTTGTTTTTCCTCTCGGTAAATGTCTTGATTTATCTCTATGAAATTAATGGGTTTTTTAGGGTTGTAAATAAGGGGCTCCTTAAACAGCTCTAAGGGGCAAAAGCATGAATCAAGAACGAATTCTACGCAAAAAAGAAGTCCTTCATCTAACCGGCATCTCAAACGCGACGGCTTACAGGCTCATAGCTAAAGGTGATTTTCCGGCTGCAAAAAAGCTAACGGGCGGAAGGGCTGTGGGCTGGTTAGAAAGTGACATTACAAAATGGGTTAACAGCCGTAAACCGGCAGGGGAATAAGATGAAAAATATGAAACGCAAGTTCTCTATGACTGAACAACCGGCACCATCATGGTTGGAGATAATGAATCAAAAAATTGGAGTATCTATGCCCGATATGTCATCAGTTTCAAAGGAAAACGCACGGCGGGTTAGTGCATTGAACAATGTATCAACTCTCATCTTATCGAAGCTGATTAAGTCAGAAAGTTTTGAAGCGGCAGATCTGTATAACAGCTATGGGGGGCTGGCTTCAAAACTGGATCAATGCCGTGATCACCCATGCGGGAGTATGGCATGTGCCCAGTGCGCGGCAGCTGCTCAGCTATTCTTTATGGCACACCACTTTTCCAAGCACTGCTACTCCGAGCATCATATCGTTGTTACGTTAGATTTTAACAGTGAGAGTCTTTCGAATACGTTGTTGCGTGATCGCCCATATCTTTTGGCAAAACTATTGGTTGAACATGGGCAGAAGCTCGCTCGCCATCTCAAACTAAAGGGGGTGGTCGGTGAGATCGTAGGGTCGTGGACTATGGAATATCGTACCTTCGCGCAGCGTCCATCGGCAAACCATTGGGCTCCGCAGCTTCGTCTGCTGGTGCCTGATGATAAAAAAATACTAGGTATATTGCAGATGTATATGCAGCGCAAGGGTCATCACCACATCAATGAGATGCTTATTAGTACGCCTATGCGCACAGCGGTGTCAGAAGATCAGACGGCGGCGAGCAACTCAGTGTTTTATCCCAATTGGAGTGAAGTCCCCTGTTTTGTTGACTCTAACTTGCAACTAATCAAAGGGGTGCCATGTCCGTTGAATCAAGGTTCCTTACCCAAAGCGTTACTTGCTCTGGATATTTTTGATCGGGAGACATGGATGTTTGAATACATTCAGCCCGTCATGAATTATTACCTGAACTACTAATAGGTAAGCCTTTAGATTTTGGGCGATCCGAATGCCAACCTCGCGTTTGTTTCGACTTCGTAACGTGGAGGTTGGCAGTAAATACATTCATCGGTTTTTGCTCTAGCTGATGCCGGATGTGCACTAATTTCTTTAGTGCACTTTTGCTATTTAGCAAGTGCAACGGTAATGCCAAATTCTGAGGGAACTGATGCAGTTTTAAAAGTTAACTGTTCCAAAAAACACGTAACTTTATGTTATGTCTAGGCTCTTCAGAACACATCTACGTGCATGATCCTTGCCAACGGTAGGCGAGTTAGAGCGTTCCCGGCTATTTCACACGTGTTTGTGAAAGAAATTTCTACACACAATGGGGGGAGCGAGCAGCGAGCACCATTGCCATTGAAGCACATTGGGATTATCACCGTGCCGAAAAACAATTGGCGAATGAGCGTAGCGAGTGAGTGAAGGCGTAAGCCTGATAGGGGAAAAATTTGCGACCGGAGCGGAGCAAATTATGGGCGCAGCCCATCCACGCAACTGGGGTTTTGACCTACCCGTTGCCCAACGTTGAATCAGGTGTGATGCTGCCTATGAGGCACAGAACTACGTCACGTGATCTTCGTTCTATCTTGTGGTTTAGCATGGCACACCTTGCCTCGCCTGGTGTGAAAATTCCTGCCTGGGTGGTTCATTCCACATTGTTATGGCAGCCATAGAAAAGGAATATGCTATGAAGATCCCGAAGTGGGTCTATGACCGGATTACTGAAATAACGAAAACTGTAGTCGGGTACAGTCAGTGGTCAATTAATCAGCGGAGCGTGTTACGACGGTTTCTAGTCGATATTTGGTTGGGGGAAGCCGACGATGATAGTTGGGTTGTATGCACTGTGAGAGATATCAGGGAATACTACGCAAGCCTCCTGAAGAATTGCGAAATCGATTACCAGGGCAATGTTACCGAATCAAACCTGTTAGATTTCCTGCCTAAACTTCCTGATGTGTCGTTTCTCAGAGGGCGGGCACATAAAAATGCGGATAAGCGTAGCTCTAACACTTGGCGTTTTTCCCCTGAAAGGCCAGCCTCATCTTTGGGTTCGCTTGAGCTGGTTGATGCGGAGACAGGTGAGACGATCACCTTGAGAGAGCTTCTCAAAAGTAACGGTAAAGCACCTAAGCACGATATTGGACTGGAAAAGCGGCAGGGCGAGCTAAGGCAGAGTGAGAAGCAATTTTTGGGCATGGTCGCTCGCGGTCGGATGCACGTAAGCTTCGTGAAGGCCTTGCGGCAGCCATTGCCCGAACAACATTACAGGGCGGGGATACGCAGTCTTAACCATCTCTACAACGCGAAAATCAAGGGAAAGTATGCCACTTACGATCATAACTACCGGTTGACGTTTGGAGGGCGGTACTACGATCGGGCATTCCAGAATCTGCCTAATGTTCTCAAAGCCAAATTCAGAAGCGGGTGGAAGAATTATGATATTGAGGGGTGCAGTCTGGCTTGCCTAAACCGCTTGTTCGCTCGGCATAACATTGATTATCGAATCTACTCGACCATCTACGCAGACATAATGGAACGCACAGGATTACTACGTAAGCAGTGCAAACAAATGGTTCACACCACTATCTATCGCGTGGGGCGGGTAACCGTCGGTACTAACGATGGCCTTGGCATGGCAATTTGTGGATGGCTTGGTGGTGATGAAAAAAAGACGAGGAAAATGTTGCGTTGGTGGCGGCGGTTCGTGAGCCCATTTAAGGAAGCACTTGAAGATTTGCTAGAGCACATCCAACAAGAACATCGGCTGAATTGCTCATCACCGCGAAACTACCACCGGTACGTGAATGATGTCGGGCTTATCTTGGATTTGAACGATGAAAAATTTGAAAGAGAGAGGGAGCATCACCAGCGGTATGCCCGTGATAAAAGTTTGTTGGCATTTATGACTACGGGTGTCGAGCAGGCGTATATCAGGGAATTGGTGCGCTTGAATCCTGGTCGGGTTTGCATGTTAGATCATGACGGTGTTGTAGCGTTGGGTGAGCTAGTTTTACCTGATTGGCCAGGTTTCAACCTCACAATAAAAGATTAGCCAGCCCTCTTCTGTGCACAAATAGGTTGCGTGGTCTTTTTCTCAGGAGCGGCAGTACTACCCAACCAACAAACTGGTAGTGAGCGCCATAATGTAAGCTGCCGCCATATTTCGCCTTCCAGTTGTAATAGCTGGCTTCGGAAATAGCGGCCTCGGGGCACACATCTTTGACGGTCCTGCCCGCTTCGACTGATTTTAGTACGGCAATGATCTGGTGCTCGGTGAATCGGATCTTACGCATAGCGATCTCTTCAGGTGACATCATCAGTATGTTGATCTTCACCCTGAAAACAGTGCCAGCCTAAACTGAAGTATCCGGTCTTTCTTTCATCTCACTGAGAGGCATAT
>NZ_JAZGQE010000219.1:0-6876 GCF_048593885.1 Yersinia sp. 1252 StPb PI
ATGGGGCGCTGTATTTATATTCAGAATAAATACATATAATGTGGAAACTACTGAGCGTTGTTAATCAGTTTTCGATCAAGATTATCGAACGTTATTTACATTTTAATAGGTGAAATCAATCAGTTGTTTAATATTGATCGGTTATCTTGATCTTTTGTGTTGGTTTCATGCTATTTTGGTGATGAGTCCTGATAATTAACCTTTTTCCCTGCGGGGATTATCAGCGATAAACACCTTGAAATCTCAAGGAAATAAACTAAAAAAATAAGACACAGGGGTATTCCCGTGAATTTTCTAAAACATATCACCATCAGGATGGCGTTATTATCTATTCTTGTTATATTTTTGTTGCTTTGGGGAGGTGTCTCGACCTTTACATTATTTTCACTTAACCAATTGACGCATTCATTACATCTGAGTTCTAACCAACAAAAAAACATTAATATTATTAATCGGGGTAATGACCAATATTTTCGTGTGGTTACTCGTTTAAGTCGTGCCGCGGCATATCGTCAAAGCGGGGCAACTGCCGATGCTGATCGTGAATTGGCTTCAGCAGGTGTAGCACTAAAAAATACCCAAGAGAGTTTGGCGAAATTTAAACTGCAATCTCATGAGTCGATGGATCCATTACTGACAGATAAAACTATTCAAAGCTGGTCAACATTATTGAGTAATGGAATTGAACCGATGGCTAAAGCGGTGGCCGAGAATCGCTTCGAAGATTATAACAATTTGTTTAACAAAGATTATCCGCCATTAAGCCGAGAGTTTGGCGCTACCGTCGAGAAGTACAATTCTGCGGTTGATGCCGCAACAGAGGCTGCCAGTTTGCGGGTGGAGACATTAGTCGACTGGTGCCAACGGGCGCTTTTTGCTGCATTAATTGCCGGTGTTATCATTCTATTCTTAACCGATCGCTATATCGTCAGTTATTTGGTGCGTCCGCTGGAGTCGATCAAGGTGCACTTTAAACGCTTAGCTGAAGGGCAGTTAGGCCGGGCAATGCCTGAGTTTGGCCGTAACTGCGTCGGGCAACTGATCCCTTACTTACGTGAAATGCAAAATAGTTTGGTGAATACGGTATCAACTATTCGCAACAGTACCGATGCGATTTATACCGGAGCCGGTGAAATTGCAGCAGGAAATGCGGATCTCTCTTCCCGTACCGAGCAACAAGCGGCGGCACTGGAAGAAACCGCGGCCAGTATGGAACAACTGAATGCAACGGTAAAACAGAACGCCGAAAACGCGCATCAAGCCAGTAAGTTGGCTGAGAATGCCTCTGCAACAGCGAAAAATGGCGGGCGGATTGTCAGCGATGTCGTTGCCACTATGAGCAGTATTACGCAAAGCTCACGCCGTATTGCGGATATTATCGGTGTGATAAACAGTATCGCCTTCCAAACCAATATTCTGGCACTGAACGCAGCGGTTGAAGCGGCCCGAGCCGGTGAGCAGGGGCGCGGTTTTGCGGTAGTAGCGAGTGAAGTTCGTAATTTGGCCCAACGTAGTGCACAAGCGGCGAAAGAAATCGAAGGGTTGATCAGTGAATCGGTATCCCGAGTGAATATTGGCTCACAGCAAGTATCTGAAGCAGGGGAGACGATGAATAGCATCGTGCAGGCGGTGACCAATGTAACCGACATTATGGGCGAGATTGCCTCTGCTTCTGATGAGCAAAGCCGCGGCATTGGTCAAATTGGGCAAGCTGTCGCCGAGATGGACGGCGTCACACAACAAAATGCCTCCCTGGTACAAGAGTCTGCCGCTGCGGCTGCCTCGTTAGAAGAACAGGCACGGCAACTGACAGAAGCGGTCTCTGTTTTTAATTTATCAGATAATATGCAAGCCACTCATTCTTAGTTAAACTTTGATTCAATTTAAGAAATAACACTTATTGTCGTAATAAATAGTAGAGAACAGCCACCGGATTGCGCTAAGAGTCAGCGCCGTCTGGTGGTTTTCTATTACCAGTTTTAGGCATTTAGTCACAAAAACGCTATAGTGAGCTAGGTTGTTATTAGCTTTCAATAATAAAAAAATTCATGTTTTTATCGGGTTAAACAATGAGAATTGCTTACTTTCGCAGCATTTTATTTTTACTGGCGATAGGTATCTCATCGCCATCTTTTGCCATTAACTGCCAGCGTGCAGCGACGCCGGTTGAATATACTGTATGTGGTAATGAGGATTTACACTGGCTGGATCAGACATTTAGCGATATCTATCAGTCCATGTTGGTCAAATATGATACAGAAACAGTGTATCAGCAACGACAAATATGGGAAAAATCCCTTAACAGTTGTACCAGTGATAGCTGTATTCAGCGTGCCTATTTTCAGGGCATTGTCTCCATGTCTGATATTGACAAAAATTTTGATTGGAGCGGGCAGTGGTGGAATGTTACCAAAGGGAATGACCGGGGTGGCGTTATCAAAATAACCCGGGTTGCTGAGTGGGGATTTAGTATTGATAGCCGCGCCTGGTCCGGTGAAAATACCGGTAATTTTAGAGCTGAAGCACGTAAAGTTGAAGGGTTAGCGGTTGTTGATCTTATTGAAAATACAGCAAACTGCCGGTTATTACTGATCCCGATAAAAGATGGTTCAATTCAGGTGCACAGCAATGGCAGTTGGGGTTGTCGAATTTCGATGCCTAAAGATGTCTTTATTGACGGGCAGTATGTTCGGGCTGAAAAAGATCCACGTGAAACTCCCAGCTTACTTTCGGTCGGTATTTTTACTGATACCAACAACGATAAACTTTTCCGTGAGTTAGTCGGCGACCATTACGCCCAGTTTGTCGCCTCAGCCAACGTCTATATCTATAGCCATGACCGGGATAACCGGGGGGCAAAAGTATTATCCACCTGGGTGCGAGGTGCCGCTAATAAACGTGCATCAATAATTATGTATAACCGTGCCGGTTTGATGTGGGCCGCGTATGTTGCGCCTGAAAAAAATGGCACGCTGCGGGTTCACTATTTTACTAATGTGCCTGAAGATAAAGATAAAAGGCCCAAAACTATTGTTGAATGGCAGCAAACCTTTATGGATAACTAATTATCCCCTTTTTCTTTGAAGTTGTAGGGATTAATGAGCCTCATCCCTGAGGCTCAGCTACTTTTACTCTAAGGTACCAATCACATTCAGTGCCATATCATCAGGCACTTCGTTATAAGACAACACATTCAACCCATTGCAGAATAATCGTGCATAGCGTGCTATTAATGGCCGCAATTGTGGAGTTACCAATAAAATAGGTTGGTGATTTTCTGCTTTCATCTGCTCTTTAATGATCGGCATATTCTGCTGCAACTGGGTCAGGATATTTGGGTCGACTGGGAAGTTATCCAATACCACTTTCCCCGCTTGCTGCGCCTGATTCAACGAGCCAAGCAACATATTTTCTAATTCGTTATTAATAGTATAAACCGCCAGGTTTTTGTCATCGCCATTGATACCATTGACGATACCGGTACGTAATGCGTAACGCACATCAGAGGTGAGGAGCAGTGAATCTTTGGTGATAGTGGCACTTTCTACTAAGGTGGTGGCGATGGTGACAATATCTTTCAGCGACACATTTTCGGTTAATAGTTGACGATACACCTTCAGCAATTGGCTAAAATTCAATCCGGCAGCCAAATCTTCAGCCAAACGTGGCGACAGCGACTCAAGCCGTTGGTGTAATTGGGTTATATCATCATAATTAAACAGTTCAGATAAATGGTCACGTACCACTTTATTCACATGGGTCGCGACCACACTGGCACAATCCACCACCTGATAACCGAAGTTTAGTGCCGTGGGTTTATCTTCCGGCGCTACCCATACCACGGCCAGGCCGTAAGTCGGATCGATTGCTAGTACACCATCAACCTCGCCGTATTGTTCCGCTGTTGGAATCGCCATCAGTCTATCAATATAAACATCGCCACCGGCGACTTTGACACCATTAATATTGATGGTGTATTGGGACGGTTTTAAGCGGAAGTTTTCCCGTACTTTGACTTCCGGTAATAGAATTCCGCAGGTTTCGGAGATAATTTGCCGCACCCCTCGCAGCCGCTGAATCAGCGGTCGGCCTTTTGATTCATCGACCAGTGTGACCAGCTTATAGCCCAAATTCAGGCCGATAGGTTCAACTATCGGAATATTTTCCCAGTTGAGGTTCAGGGCATTATCTTCAGAAATGGCTTGGTCGAGGATTGTAAGATCGGGCTCAGCATCCGCTTGCTGAATTTTTTTACTTTGCTGCCAAGCGGCGAACAGGAGTAATCCGGTGAAGCTGAGAAAGGCAAGATGGGGCATCCCCGGCACAATGGCGAGTATGAACATCACGAATGCCGCAGCATACAAGATGGTCGGTTTTGCCAACAACTGATCTTTAATTTCATCAGTCATGTCACCGCCATCACTCACCCGAGTGACAATAATTGCCGCCGCGGTTGCTAATAACAGGGACGGAATTTGTGCCACCAGACCGTCACCAATAGTCAACAATACATATTGTTGAAACGACTGGCTGGCGCTGAGATCGTATTTAAAGATACCGATACAGATACCGCCGATCACGTTGATCACCAGAATCATAATACCGGCGATGGCGTCACCGCGAACAAACTTGGATGCTCCATCCATCGCACCGTAGAAGTCAGCTTCGCTGGCCACTTCTTTACGGCGCAAGCGCGCTTGCTCCTGATTGATTAACCCGGCATTAAGGTCGGCATCAATCGCCATCTGTTTACCCGGCAGTGCGTCCAAGGTAAAGCGGGCCGACACTTCAGAAATTCGCTCAGCACCCTTGGTTACCACCACAAAGTTGATTGTCGGGGTGGTATCAGAAGAGGAGCGGCAAGAGATTGTGGCGCAACTGAATGGGCAAACCATCTTTTCGCAGCAATCCTTTATTTCAATTCCCTCTAACAGCAAAAGTGGCGGCGGCAAGTTCTCTGACAGCATTGATGGTAAGGAGCAAGCGAAAGAGACCAAAAGTAATCTGGCAGTTGAGGTGCCGGAACCGGAGCAATCTCTGGAAGAGGTGGTGGATAAATCACGTAAAGAAATGGAAGAGTTATCACGCATCATTATGCAAATTACTTCTGCCTACGATGCGCAATCCAACCTGCAAATGGAAGTGGTGCCACAAGGGCTACGTATTTTGATTCAGGATGATAAGCAGCGCGATATGTTCCAGCGCAGTAGCGCGGTACTGACGCCGTTCTTCAGCCGTCTACTGGCTGAGTTGGCTCCGGCATTTAATGAGATGGACAATAAAATCATTATTACCGGCCATACCGATGCTTCCCGCTACCGTGATCAGGTGTTGTACAACAACTGGAATCTGTCGGGTGAGCGGGCGTTGATGGCCCATAAAGCGTTGGTAAAAGGTGGGTTAAGTGAGGCGCGAGTACTGCAAATCAATGCGATGGCAGACCAGATGTTACTGGACCCTGCTGAACCTCTTGCGGCGAAGAACCGCCGTATTGAAATTATGGTCTTAACCAAAACGGCTTCAGACACCTTATATCAGTTCTTTGGCAAACACGGAGAGAATGTAGTGAAACCGGCAGCGAAAAAAGCCGGATAGTTATGTTCATCTTTTCACCGCCCAGTCTACCCTCGAACCTTCAGGACTGGGCGGTGCTTTTTAATACAATGACTTAACTTAAGTGGCCATATCTGCACGCTGAATTCGGGCGGCAAACCTAACGTGGTGTGATAGTGACGGTATTTCCATGGGTAGCAATGGTGACACGTTGCCCCGGTTGGAATTGGGTAACGCCCTGAGCTTGAACCACCAGGAAGGTGGTACCGTTATCGCGGCGCACTTCCAGTTCAACACCACTACTGCGATTCATCATACTCTGGACTTGTTGGCCTACTACGCCACCGGCAACGGCACCTGCTGCGGTTCCGAGACGGCGACCCGTACCGCCGCCAATGGTGTTACCCAGAAAACCACCCACCACAGCCCCACCTACCGCACCCGCAACATTATTCCCATCTCCGCCCTGAATAGTGACCGGACGGACAGAAACCAAGGTTCCGTAAGTCACAGCTTGGGCCTGGCCGGCCTGAGAACTGCTAAAAGTATCGCCCGAAAGGGTATTATTATTGGCGCAACCACTGAGAGTGGCGATGGCGAGGGTTACAACAATGAATGGTTTTATCATAAAGACCCTTCCTACTTGAAGTTGCTAACTTATAACCGATTGAATATTGACCGGTAAAATAATCATAGCACGACTTATTTGCTTATTAATTGATAGATAGATAAAAAGTAGAGTTAACTCAAATTTTATAGGACGATTAGCCCCAATCAGAGGGCATGTTATCGTCTCTCTGGCCGACAATTTACCGGCGAAAGTAAAATCACGGCAGCGGAGGCACATTTAACTCTGCGTAAAGTGAAATTTATAACCTAATACACCGATAACAGATTATCCCTCTGGCAAGTATTCGCTATCACTGTCATCGCTATGATCCATTTTGTAACATTAAGATTTATCATTAAAAATGACAAAACAGGCTGTTAGAGTTCTCAAACTGAATGAAATTGATAAGAATCCGATTTTCTGGCTGATGTAACAATTCGCACTAGGAATAATGGTTAAATTAATAACTAATCACCTTGTATGATTTATATCCGCAGGTCTGGTTGGTTTCATTTTTTATAAAATGTTCAGGGAAGAGCTAATGGTTAACACTTTTTAGGTAGAATAATGACCTAATGAAATGTTAAAAAAATCAGTTTTAGTTAATAATTGATAGCAACATGGCGACCTAAAGATTGTTTTTCGTACAGATTTTTACCGCTGGTGGTGAGTATCGACAAGCGTCAGGCCCCGCAAGGGTTTGTCGCATTTTG
>NZ_JAZGQE010000021.1:0-42114 GCF_048593885.1 Yersinia sp. 1252 StPb PI
GGTTATGAATTATAATGAGGTCTTTGTTATTGATTTGGTGAATGTGTTATTACCCCAATGCCACCAGCAAAGCACCGGCGGTAATCAGTGCGACGCCCAAACTCGCCACCAGCGAGATTTTTTCACCAAACAGGATAACCGCCAGAATCACCGCAAAAACTACACTGAGTTTATCAATCGGGGCCACTTGAGAGACATTGCCATGCTTGATAGCCATAAAGTAAAACAGCCAGGATAACGCACCTGCAACACCACTGAGAATAATGAATAGCAGGGCTTTTTTATCTGCCAATACCCCACCGATCAGATTGAATTTCCCTTGAGCTAGCACCACGCCGACCAGGAACAGCGCCATCACGACAGCACGAACGGCGGTCGCAGTATTGGCATCCAACTGCTGCAAGCCGATTTTACCGAAGATAGCGACCAGAGAGGCAGTGAAGGCAGATAACAGGGCGTAAATCAACCAAGTACTCATGAATAATAAGACCTATTAGCATTTAAAAGTTTGATGCTACGCCGCTGACAGCTATTTTCCTAGTATCAATGTAAATTTTTATATCACACAAGATGTTACGGGATAAAGCGATAGCCGACGCCGGTTTCAGTTAGCAGATGCTTAGGGCGGGTCGGGTCTGTTTCTAATTTCTGCCGTAAATGGCCCATATAAATACGCAGATAGTGGCTGTGTTCGACATAATTTGGCCCCCAGACTTGGCTTAATAACTGGCGCTGGGTAATGACTTTACCGGCATTCGTCAACAATGCAGAGAGCAGGCGAAACTCAATCGGTGTCAGGTGCAGATTTTCGCCGGCACGGGTAACCTGACGATTAATCAGATCAACGCTGATATCGGCAAAGCCCACCAGCGGGCTTTCCTGACTACCACCGCTATGGCGGCGCAAAGCAACCCGCACTCTAGCCAATAACTCACTGATTCCAAATGGTTTGCTTAGGTAGTCATCGGCTCCGGCATCCAACGCGGCCACTTTATCTTCTTCATTGTTACGAGCCGATAAGACGATAATAGGAATGGCACTCCACTGGCGCAGGTCTTGAATATAAGTCAGCCCATCGCCGTCTGGTAACCCCAGATCCAAAATAATCAGGTCCGGTTTGCGGGTACCGGCTTCAATTAGCCCCCGTTGCAAGGTATCACTCTCGAATACTCGCCAGCCCTCACTCTCCAGCGCAATACGAACAAAGCGCCGGATCTCTTTTTCATCTTCTACGATTAGAATGTTAGTCGGGGATATAGTCACTTCTCCTCATACCCGTCATACTTCAAGCTGCTTGCAGCGGCCCCGGTCACTGACTTATGTAAGCTCCCGGGGACTTACTCAGTTGCCGCCTTCCTGCAACACGAATTATTTAGGGTATATCATTTTTCAGCATCAAGGTGTTCACTATCAATGTTTTCACCATCAATATCTGGCGCGCGCTCTAGTGGTAGCGTGAAGCGGAAGCTAGCACCGCCATCTTTATTGTTCTCAACCCAGATGCGCCCACCGTGTACATCAATAATGGCACGACAAATGGCTAAACCCAAGCCGACACCGGGAATGGCTGACTCTTTGTTGCCTCGGGAGAATTTATCAAAGATTAGCTGTTCTTGCCCAAGGGTCACTCCTGGGCCATTATCCCATACTTCTACATTTAGCCACTCACCTTGTACTGCGGCCCGAATCCCCAGCAATGCCCCCTGACCGGCATATTTATGCGCATTTTCCAACAAATTGATAAATACCCGTTCCAGTAAGCTGCCGTCACAGTTGATCAACACCATTTCATCCGGTAACTCGACGTTGATGTGATGATGATTGAGGGCGGTTTCTAGCATATGCAGGGCGCTACCCACGATCTCTTCCAGTGATTGCCACTCTTTACGTAGATTAAACCCACCCGATTGAATACGCGCCATATCCAATAAGTTATTCACCAGTCGGGTGGTACTCAGCACTTGTTGGCGGATTTGATTGGCTTGCGGCGCATGGCGTGAACCTTCCGCTGCCAGATCCAGCGTCAAAATTTCGGCCTGACCGAATAGCACCGTCAATGGGGTACGTAAATCATGAGATAGTGCCGCCAGCAGTGAGTTACGCAGTTGCTCGCGTTCGGCATCCAGTTTTGCCAATTCGGCACTGCGGGCCAGATGTAGCCTTTCCAGAGCATTGGCGATCAGACTGGTAAAGGTTTGCAGCAAGCGCTGCTGCTCCGGCACCATTAATTGGCGCAGGTTGGCAGGTTCGATTGCCAGCACGCCAAAAGTTTGCCTGGAGGCGGTCAACGGTAATAACTGATAGGGGACACCGGGCAGGGTGTCGGTACCGGCACCTGCTGGTGCGCCTTTGTCAAAACTCCAGCGGGCAATAGCCACATCAACAGAAAGTGCGCCGCCTTCGTCAGTGGCGACTTGCTGCAAGCGTCCATCTTCTTGTGGCAGTAACAGGTCAGTTTTCGCTTGAAAACTGCTGGAGAGAAAATGACGACTGGTTTTGACAATATCCGCAGGCGTTAGGGCACGGCTTAATCCGCGCGACATCTCATACAAATGTCTGGCGCGCTGCTCGCGATAACGGGCAATTCTGGCTTGATAGCGCACCCCGGCGGTAAGATTACCCACCACGATACCGACAATCAGCATCACGCCAAACGTCACCAGATACTGCACATCAGTGACCGCCAGTGACCAATGTGGTTGAACAAAAAACAGATCGAAACTGGCGACATTAATCACTGCCGCCAAGACTGACGGCCAGCGGCCATAGAACAGTGCAATAATCACAACACCCAGTAAGTAGACCATCACCAGGTTGGCTTGATCGAAACCGGGGATGAGCCACTGCGATAACACCGTAATCAGGGCACACAAGCCGATGGCTGCCGCACAGCCACGCAGTTGCATCCGCCACTTTTCAGTAAAGGTACGAGAATCACTCTCTTTCACCACATTGGGGGGGGTATCGCCCTCCAGTGCAATAATCACCAAATCCAGATCTGGCCCCAGCTTGCCCAAGCGATCTGCAAAGCTACCACGCAGTTTCCACTGTTTTTCCGTGCGGCGACCAATGATGATTTTCCCCAGATTATGTTCTCGGGCGTAACGCAGGATGGCCTGTTCTTCACGGGGTTCTGACAGCGTAGCGGTTTCTGCTCCTAACTCTTGCGCCAATTTTAATGTGCGTAAAATGGCCCGGCGCTTCGCTTCTGGCAGGCCATGCAGACGGGGGGTTTCCACATAGACTGCATGCCAGATACACCCCAATCGGGCTGCCAGCCGGGCAGCAGTTCGGACCAGTTTTTCGTTACCGCTGTTATGACCAATACACAATAAGATGGCATCACGGGTATGCCAGACACGTTCGCGCCCCTGAGTGTCACGGAAAGCACGCATCTGATCATCAACCCGATCCGCGGTACGGCGCAGTGCCAGTTCGCGCAGGGCGATTAAATTGCCCTTACGGAAGAAGTGCTCGATGGCTCGCTCCGCCTGACCCGAAATATAGACTTTACCTTCATTCAGCCGCTGGCGCAGGTCATCGGGGGGGAGGTCGACCAAAACCACTTCAGTGGCTTCATCAAACATATGGTCGGGCACGGTTTCCCGCACCCGGATACCGGTCACGCCGCCGACCACATCATTCAGGCTTTCCAGATGCTGTACATTGACGGTGGTCAGCACATCAATGCCCGCATCCAGCAGTTCTTCAACATCCTGCCAGCGTTTCGGATGGCGCGAGCCATAGGCATTACTGTGCGCCAGCTCATCCATCAGGATCAGGGCCGGGTGGCGTGCCAGGGCCGCATCCAAATCAAATTCACGTACCTGACGATTGCGGTGATGAATTCGCTTTTGCGGTAGGATGGTCAGCCCTTCGAGCAGCGCTGCGGTTTCGCTACGCCCGTGTGTTTCCACTACACCAACCAATACATCCAGCCCTTGGGTCCGCAGGCGCTGAGCCTCTTGCAGCATGGCGTAAGTTTTGCCCACCCCCGCGCAGGCCCCGAAAAACACTTTCAGCCGGCCACGGGTCTTCTCATTGGCTGCTGCGAGCAGGCTGTCGGGGTCGGGGCGGGTTGGTTCTGCATCCACCATGTTATGTCCTTAAGATTTTGCCGGGTTGATCGGTACTTTTACCGGGCTTTGGGCATCCAACGCCATATTCAGATTCAGCACATTCACCACTGATTCACCGAAGAAGTTCGGTGTCGCTTTTTGCACACTACTATCAATCAACTGCTTCACTTCAGACAATGGCATCTGGCGCACGCTGGCGATGCGGGGAGCCTGATAATAGGCCGCTTCCAATGAAATACTGGGATCCAGACCACTGCCTGATGCTGTCACCAAATCAACCGGGACTGGGCCAGTTTGTGTCGGGTTAGCCTGACGCAGTAATGTTACTCGCTCACTGATAACCTGATCCAGTGCGGGATTGCTGATGGACAGATTACTCCCACCAGAGGCCATTGGATTATAAGGCATATCTGCTGTTACCGATGGGCGGCCGGCAAAATAGCCTGGCTGAGTAAAGTTTTGGCCTAGCAAGGTAGAACCGACAACTTCATCACCCAGCATCGCCAGTGAACCACGCGCTTGCTCGGCAAACATCAATTTTGCCAATCCGGTAGTCAGCAGAGGATAAGCTATCCCGGTGATAAGTGTCAGTAATATCAGTAGAACCAATGAAGGTCGCAGGTATGACATGGATATTGCCTCTCTATTCGGTCTTAATAGCGGCCACCAGCAAAACACGCCGTGGCCATTGCAAACATTAATTACTGAGTTTTCAGCCCATCATTAGGGCGGTCAGTACCAGATCGATCAGTTTGATACCGACAAACGGCACCAATAGGCCACCCAGCCCATAGATCCACAAGTTACGACGCAGCAGCGCCGCTGCACTCATCGCCTTGTAACTCACCCCTTTCAGTGCTAACGGGATCAGGAACATAATCACCAGCGCGTTAAAAATAACCGCCGACAGTATGGCCGACGCCGGGGAGTGCAACTGCATGACATTCAGGGCATTAAGCTGCGGATAGGTAGCTGCAAATGCAGCCGGGATAATGGCGAAATATTTAGCAACGTCGTTGGCGATACTGAAGGTGGTCAGCGAGCCACGGGTCATCAGCATCTGTTTACCGATATGCACCACCTCAATCAACTTGGTTGGGTTAGAATCCAAATCCACCATGTTGCCAGCTTCTTTCGCCGCTTGTGTTCCCGAGTTCATCGCCACGGCGACGTCAGCCTGCGCCAGTGCCGGGGCGTCGTTGGTACCGTCACCGGTCATTGCCACCAATCGGCCTTCGGCCTGATACTGGCGAATCAATGCCAGTTTGGCCTCTGGCGTGGCTTCCGCCAGAAAATCATCCACACCCGCTTCGGCGGCAATGGCGGCTGCTGTCAGGCGGTTATCACCGGTGATCATCACTGTTTTGATGCCCATTTTGCGCAACTCGGCAAAACGTTCTTTGATGCCACCTTTGACGATATCTTTCAGCGCCACTACACCCAGCACCCGTGGCCCATCGGCCACTACCAGTGGCGTACCACCGGTGCGGGCGACACTTTCCACCGCGTCTTCCACTGCCCGCGGGAAATGGCCCTGATTGGACTCGACATGGCGGCGAATAGCATCCACAGCACCTTTACGGATCATTCTGTCCTGCACGTTCACACCACTCATCCGTGTTTGTGCCGAGAAAGGCACAAAGGTGGCATTCAGACTGTGCAAGTCACGTTCGCGCAGGTTAAAGCGCTGTTTCGCTAACACTACGATACTGCGGCCTTCTGGCGTTTCATCCGCCAAAGACGAGAGCTGCGCGGCATCGGCCAGTTGTTGCTCGGTGACACCCGGTGCAGGTAAAAACTCAGACGCCTGGCGGTTACCCAGTGTGATAGTGCCGGTTTTATCCAACAACAGCACATCAACGTCACCGGCAGCTTCCACCGCGCGCCCGCTGGTGGCGATCACGTTAGCGCCCAGCATCCGGCTCATCCCGGCAACCCCGATGGCTGATAGCAGGCCACCGATGGTGGTTGGGATCAGACAAACCAGCAGCGCCACCAGTACCGTAATTGTCACCGGTGAACCGGCATGATTGGCCTCAACACTGAACACCGAGAACGGATAGAGAGTCGCCGTCGCCAGTAAGAAGACAATGGTCAGAGCCACCAGCAAAATGGTCAACGCCACTTCGTTAGGGGTTTTACGCCGTTTCGCGCCTTCAACCATGGCGATCATCCGGTCAAGGAAGGTTTCGCCGGGGTTAACGCTGCACTCAACTACCAACCAGTCGGACAACACGCGGGTACCGCCGGTCACGGAAGAGAAGTCACCACCGGATTCACGGATAACCGGAGCAGATTCGCCGGTAATGGCGCTTTCATCAACGGATGCACCACCTTCCAGCACTTCGCCGTCACAGGGCACGGTATCGCCAGCTTCAATTAACACCACATCGCCTTTGCGCAAGCTATCGGCGGAGACTTTCTCCTGTGGCGCATCAAAGCGGGCTTCTGACAGTTTTTTGGCCCAACTGGTTTTTTTCACCCCACGCAGACTTTCTGCCTGCGCTTTACTGCGCCCCTCGGCCAAAGCTTCGGCGAAGTTGGCAAACAGCACGGTAAACCACAGCCACAGAGCCACATTGCCGGTAAACATGGCACTACCGGTGGTTTGGCCGCTTAATATCGCCAGCCAAATCAGAGTGGTCAGCCAACTCCCCAGATAGACCACGAACATCACTGGGTTACGCCATTGGACGCGTGGGTCCAGTTTCTTCACGGCATCAATAAGCGCAGTACGAACCAGTGCTGGCTCAAAAATCGCGCGTTGTTTGCGTGTCATAGTAGTTCTCTCATCAATGTGCTAACCAAACTTGCAGATGCTCAGCAACCGGACCTAAGGCCAGCGCTGGGATAAAGGTCAATGCGCCGACCAACAGCACCGTACCTACCAGCAAACCGATAAATAGTGGTCCAGCGGTTGGCAGCGTGCCATTACCCGCGGGTTGCCGCTTCTTCGTCACCAATGAGCTGGCAATGGCCAATACCGGCAGAATCACGCCAAAGCGGCCGAAGAACATGGCGGCAGCCAGCAGCAGGTTATAAAACGGCGTATTGACACTCAGGCCAGCAAAGGCGCTGCCGTTATTGTTGGCCGCAGAGGAGAGGGCGTAGAGAACTTCGCTAAAACCATGCGCACCGGGGTTAAGAATCCCCGCCCGCCCGGCATCAGTGCAGAGTGCCAGTGCGGTACCCAGCAGCACGATAGCCGGGGTGACCAGAATGGCCAGCGCGGTCATTTTCATATCAAATACGTCAATTTTCTTGCCAAGATATTCAGGGGTACGACCAATCATCAACCCGGCAATAAAGACGGTCAGCAGCACGAATAGCAGCATGCCGTATAACCCAGAACCGACCCCACCAAACACCACCTCGCCAATCTGCATTAACCACATCGGTACCATGCCACCTAAGGCGGTAAAGGAGTCATGCATGGCGTTAACGGCCCCACAAGAGGCTGCGGTAGTGACCACGGCATACATACTGGTTGCCAGAATGCCGAAGCGGGATTCTTTACCTTCCATATTGATATTGCTGTCGGCACCTAACTGAGTTAAGTGCGGGTTACCGGCCAGTTCTGCATACATCACCACGACTACGGCCACCACAAAAATCAGTGACATAGCCCAGATCAGCGCATGGCCCTGACGGCTATCACCCACCACCTGACCGAAGGCAAAACAGAGTGAACAGGGTATGAGGAAAATCGCCAGCATCTGCACAAAGTTACTAAAAGCAGTTGGGTTTTCAAATGGATGTGCGGAGTTAGCGCCAAAGAAACCGCCGCCGTTGGTCCCCAACATTTTTATGGCTTCCTGCGAGGCTACCGGCCCCATTGGTAGGGTCTGTTTTACCCCTTCAAGGGTGGTGATATGCAGGTAGCCATCCAGGTTTTGTAATACCCCCTGACTGACGAAAATTAGTGCGATAATCAGCGCAATCGGCAGCAACACATATAAGGTGATGCGCACCAGATCGACCCAGGCATTTCCCAATGTGTGGGCCGAATGGCGGGCAAAGGCACGGATCAGAGCAAAAGCGACGGCAATGCCGGTTGCGGCAGAGAGGAAGTTTTGTACCGTCAGACCGGCCATTTGACTGAGATAACTGAGGGTGTTTTCGCCGCTATAGGCTTGCCAGTTGGTGTTAGTGACAAAGCTGACCGCGGTATTTAAGGCCAGATGCCATGACATACCCGGCATGTGTTCAGGATTTAGCGGTAACGAACCTTGCGCCATCAACAGCGTGAACAGCAAGGCAATACCCAGTAAGTTAAAGCAGAGAATGGCGAGCGCATATTGCCAGCCGTTCATCTCTTCATTTTTTACACCGCTACAACGCCATAAACCGGCCTCGACTTGGCGCAATGGCGCAAAGGGTTCGCCTTCGATTATGCGAGCCAAAAAGCTCCCCAACGGGCGGGACAGCACCAACAACACCAGCATGAAGCTGGCGATAAGCAGAAATCCTGACGCTGCCATTTAAAAATCCTCCGCATTAAACAAGGCATAAACCAGATAGCCAAGAAGCAGTAAGACCAACAGCGCACCACTAATGATGCTGAAACTCACGATACACCTCCACAACGCTTATTTTTGATAACAACAGCTTATGAAGTCGGGCGAAAAGTTCCTGATAAAAAATGGCCGTGAGGTGTAAAAAAAGTATAAAGACGGTCAAAAAACAGACATGAAATGGGTGTAAATTAACCAGTGGCAGCGCAGTATCGCCAATTCTGGCCCTTGAAGGGTTAGGCACTAAGTCAATACATATAATTTGCCAATTACTAAAGAGTACATAACTGTAATGTAACCAATGATTGGTTTTAAATTAACCTTACTGTAACAAAATTACAGAATTGACAATTTTTTTCGGCTTTTGATGCAATTGAGTGGTCGGATGAGTGGTAAAATTTCAACCGATACGGTAAAATTTTGTCCAGTTTCCAATTTTGTTTATTTTATTTTCAACGCCAAGTTGTAAATCGACTCTCTGTTTAACCGAGTTGGCTGTTACACAAAGGCGTTTTAAAGGAGGATCGTTATGACCATGTACAACGCATACCCATTGCATCAGGTTCTCTTGCGCCGGAGCGCAGTGATTCTGGTCGGTTTACTGGCACTGCCGGTGATGTTTTTCCGCAAAGACCGTGCCCGCTTTTACAGTTACCTGCACCGGGTTTGGGCTAAAACCAGTGATAAGCCGGTGTGGTTGGCACAGTCTGAATCGGCAATACAGGATTTTTACTGAGATAAATCAGTAAGTTGCTCGCAGATAAAAACGGCGTAAAATTAATGGCCCGTGGGTTAACACTCGCGGGCTTTTTACTGCCTGCGATATCTGCCCCAGATATAAAGGTATCAAGCAATAGCGTGGTTCTCGGGCAACAACTGTTATGCTGTGATGAGAAAAGCTGCCAAGGCCAAGGGAGAATAGAATGCTGGAGAGTAATCAGGTAACCCACAGTATTGAGTACTGCCATGCGCGAGACGAGCTTGATGCGTTATATGCAGCAGGCATAACGCGTGGCCAATTGATGGATTTTCATAGCCGGTATAAGTTAGTGCTGTTGGCGCATTCGCAGCCTGAATACCGCGAAATTGGTCCTTTTATTGCCTCAATGGATAGATGGTCATCATTAATTGAGTTTACTGATGAGTATCGCCAGCGTTTACTGCATTTGTTGTCTCATCAGCCAACGTCCGCCAATCACACCAACGTATTAATGCATGTACAGGGCTATTTTCGGCCTTACCTTACGTCAACACAACGTCAGGCATTGGCACAGCTTATCGAGCAGTATCGGGTAGGTGAGTTGCCTTTGAGTGTCCCTATCGGCCAAATAAATGCTTACTTGGTTGAATTCCCGAATGAGTATCTGGCCGGACAACGCTATTTTACATTTTACTCGGCACAAGGATAAGGCATGGCGACGCATCTGGTCTGGTTTCGTAATGATTTACGCGTAACGGATAATCTGGCGCTGCATGCCGCTTGTCAGGACCCACAAGCCACTGTGATTGCGCTATTTATCGCCACGCCGGCACAATGGGCGGCACATGATATGGCTCCCCGGCAGGCCACCTTCCTGCTGCAAAACCTACAACAGTTACAGCACGCACTGGCTATACGGGCGATACCGCTACACTATCATCAGTGTGATAATTTTCAGGATTCCATTATCTGGCTGGATGATTTTTGTCAGCAGCAGCAAGTGGATGCGCTATTTTATAACCAACAGTATGAGTTAAATGAACAACTGCGAGATGGGGCGCTAGTGACGCGGCTCAATCATCGGCAAGAAGCCGGTCACACCATTACCTGTCACCGTTTCGATGACAGTGTGTTATTGCCGCCGGGCAGTGTCCTGACGGGTAATAATGAGATGTACAAAGTATTTACCCCGTTTCGCCGCGCTTTTATTCAGCGTTTAATGATGAGTGAATGCCGCTGTGTCCCTGCGCCAAAAACGCGCGATAACGTGGTAGCTGCCATGCCATTACCACTGCTCCCGTTTGACTATCCGCAACAACCGGTAGATAGCCAATTATTTCCGGCAGGCGAAGAGGCGGCATTACACCGCCTGCGCAGTTTTTGTCGCGAGCAGGTTCAGGACTACCAGCAACAACGTGATTTGCCTGCTGTGGCAGGGACCAGTTGTTTGTCACCTTATCTGGCGTTGGGGATACTTTCGCCCCGTCAATGCTTTAACCGCTTGTTGGCAGAATGCCCCGCGTTGCTGGAAAACTCCGACGGTGGTGCTTTTACTTGGCTTAATGAGTTGATCTGGCGTGAATTTTATCGCCATTTGTTAGTGGCCTATCCGCGTTTATGCCAGCATCGTCCCTTTATTGACTGGGCTGATGGCGTAATATGGCATCACTCAGAACAGCAACTGCTTGCCTGGCAGCAGGGGCAAACAGGTTACCCTATTGTTGATGCAGCTATGCGGCAGTTGAATGAAACCGGCTGGATGCATAACCGCCTGCGGATGATCAGCGCCAGTTTTCTGGTTAAAGATCTGTTGATCGATTGGCGACACGGCGAACGCTATTTTATGTCCCAGCTATTGGATGGGGATTTGGCTGCCAATAATGGCGGCTGGCAGTGGGCTGCCTCCACGGGTACTGATGCTGCACCCTATTTTCGTATTTTTAATCCCACCACCCAGGGCGAGCGTTTTGACCCGAGCGGCGTTTTTATCCGCCGTTGGTTACCTGAGCTGGCGAGGGTGCCAGACAGTGATATCCATCAGCCATGGCGCTGGGCGCAGCGGCAACAGCAACATCTGGATTACCCACTACCGCTGGTGGATCATAAGCTGGCCAGATTGGCTACACTCGCGGCATTTGAAGCCGCTAAGCGGGATGGCCGCAAGGATCCCTAATCACCAGGAGCCTGCATGTTTTTGACATATATTTCGACTAAATTCTGTGTTTCAACTAAAACCCATGTTTTAACGAAACCCACGTTATGTACCAATAAGATAACCCACATGGTGCTTAACGCCGGGCTGATTTTATCGTTTAGCCTATATAGTTCGCTGGCAGCGGCCGGTTTTGAGGTGGTGGCACTGGGGGTGGATGGGGGTGTCAGCGATGGCAATCTGACATCTTATCTGATTCGTGATGATAGCCAGCCGGTCTATTTAGCTCTGGATGCCGGTTCGGTGTTACCGGGTATTGCCAAAGCTCTGGAGAAGGGCGCTTTCCCCGAGATTACCGATGAAACCGCCGCCCCGCTGACACGTCAGGGTTATATCTTCCGCCAGCGCATCAACAGCTATTTTCTTAGTCATGCCCATCTTGACCATGTTTCCGGCCTGATTATCGGTTCGCCGGAAGACAGCAAAAAGACCCTTTATGCCTCGGCAGACACGATTGATGTATTGCGAAACTACTATTTTAACTGGCGTGTCTGGCCTAACTTTACTGACAGCGGCAGCGGTACCCGGCTGGGAACCTATCGCATGCAGATGGTGCGGCCAAATCAACCTCTAAGCCTGGGCTTAACCCGTTTGACGGGGGAATTGTATCCACTGAGCCATGATAAGTCCCCCTCTGCTATGTTATTGATCAGCAGTAATAATCAGTCATTTGCCTATTTTGGTGATACTGGCCCGGATGAGATGGAAAAGTCGAAAAATCTGGATACGGTGTGGCGCAACCTGGCCGAAAAGGTTAAACAGCAGCAATTGAAAGGGATGATAATCGAAGTTTCTTTCCCCAATGACGTTGCTGATAGCAAGTTGTACGGCCATATGACGCCTAAGTGGTTGCTGAAGGAATTGAAAAATCTGGAGAAATACAGCGGTGAAGGCCAACCATTAAAGGGGCTACCGGTGGTTATCAGTCATATAAAACCTTCATTTAAACAGGGGCAAGATGTGCGTAAAACCATTGCCACTGAGTTGCAACAAGGCAATGATATGGGGGTTAATTTTATCCTGATGGAGCAAGGCGATAGCCAGCGTTTTTAACTACCCATTTATATTTTTTAAGGCTGATGAAATGCGCAATACCGAACTGGAAACTCTACTCAATAACCAACTGAATATCTCGGCTTTTCAAGACTATGCACCCAATGGTTTGCAAGTTGAGGGGCGCGAAGAGATCAAGCGCATTGTCACCGGCGTGACCGCCAGCCAGGCACTATTGGATGCTGCGGTTGGGCAACAGGCTGATGCTATTTTGGTTCATCACGGTTATTTCTGGAAAAATGAACCGGTCGTGGTGCGTGGAATGAAACGTAACCGGCTGAAAACATTGCTTACCAACGATATTAATTTGTATGGCTACCATTTGCCACTGGATGCTCATCCTGAATTAGGCAATAACGCGCAATTGGCTAAATTACTGGGTATTCGGGGGGTGGGTGAAATTGAATCTTTCTTACCTTATGGTGAGTTTGATGCACCGTTAAATGCGGTAATTTTACGTGAACGACTGGAAAAGTTGTTGGGCCGTGAGGTATTACATTGTGGTGATCGAGCGCCAGTAGATGTGCGTCGTCTTGCCTGGTGTACCGGCGGCGGGCAGGGTTTTATCCAACAAGCGGCTGATTTTGGTGTTGATGCATTTATCACTGGTGAAGTTTCAGAGCAAACAATTCATATTGCCCGGGAGATGGGCGTGAATTTTTATGCTGCGGGGCATCACGCCACTGAGCGCTACGGCATCAAGGCGTTAGGCGAATGGTTGGCTAGCAAGCATCAATTTGAAGTTATCTTTATCGATATCCCCAATCCCGCCTGACCATTATGCAACATTATGCACTGGTAATAAGTATCGGTGCATAACCTACTGTAGATATCTCCTTGTTTATGTGCAATTAAACCATACTTTAAAAAAGGTTTTATCCTCTCTCTGGCTATTTAAAATCACCATCTGGTCATAGTTGGATGATAAACCGACAGTTTTTAAGAATATTTGCTCTCTATAGCCTGATTCTAAATAAGAAAAGAATCGATTATTTACCTCTTTCCTTCGTAAAAAACTTCAAAATACGCGGTTTCCAGCGGTTAATTTCATTATTTACATTGAATCTAGTGATTGCTGATATCTATTGGTTGATTCAGTTCTATTGACAGCAGTTAGGTGCTAACGCATAAATATGTCCTTATAAAAGCTATTTATCTAATGAAAATAAAAACTATACATGTCTTAGGGGGACGGGAGTGCAAAGAGCACGATGCTATTTATTGGGAGAGAGTGCGGTGGTTCTGGAATTGGAACCGCCGGTAACATTAGCAAGCCAGCAACGGATCTGGGGCTTGGCTGATCGTCTGATTCATCATCCTGATGTCCTTGAAGCGATTCCGGGTATGAATAATCTGACTCTATTATTGTCAGATCCACAAAATACGGCGCTGGACGCCATTGAACGCCTCCAACGCTGGTGGGAAGAGAGCGAATCATTAGTGCCTGAATCACGTGATATCACCATTCCAGTGATTTATGGCGGTGAGGCAGGCCCAGACCTGGCTGAAGTGGCTCGTCACACCGGTATGACAGAGCGTCAGGTGGTGGAGTGCCACGCTGGCGCGAGCTATATCGTCTATTTTTTGGGGTTCCAGCCGGGCTTCTCATATCTGGGGGGGATGCCGGAAAAGCTCGCCACGCCACGGCGTGCTGAACCACGTTTAGTGGTAGCACCCGGTTCTGTCGGTATTGGCGGTAGCCAAACCGGTATCTATCCACTGGCAACGCCCGGTGGCTGGCAACTTATTGGCCGCACATCATTGGCACTGTTTAACCCGCTGGAGATGCCGCCAACCTTGTTACGGCCCGGCGATAATGTGCGCTTCCTGCCCTTAAAGGAGGGCGTATGCTGAATATTATTCGTTCAGGTATTTATACCACAGTCCAAGACAGTGGCCGTGGCGGTTTTCGCCGTTTGGGAATCAGTCAGGGGGGGGCACTCGATTTACCGGCGCTCAGCATGGCAAATATGCTGGTAGGTAATGAGCCTGATGCTGCCGGGCTGGAAATTACCCTGGGTCAGTTTACGGCACAATTTACGCAACCAGGCTGGATAGCGGTGACAGGAGCCGGTTGCGATGCCCGACTTGATAATCAGTTGCTGTGGACCGGCTGGCGTTATCCGGTCAAGCCGGGGCAGCAGCTAAAACTCAGTGTGCCACATCGGGGAATGCGCAGCTATTTAGCCATCTCTGGAGGGATTGCAGTACCGGAGATGTTGGGTTCACGCAGCACCGACCTGAAAGCCGGTTTTGGCGGTTATCAGGGGCGACTGATCAAAGATGGCGACACCCTGCCATTAGGCCAAGCTACGCGTTTACCACGTGAATCAGTCGGTATCAAACAACTGTTATTTGGTAACCGTGTCCGGGCTGTTCCTGGCCCGGAATATCATGAGTTCGACGATATCGCACAGGGTGCTTTTTGGCGTGAAGCCTGGCAACTCAGCCCACAGAGCAACCGTATGGGATATCGCCTGACCGGGCGCGAATTAGCGCGCACCACGGACCGCGAGATGTTATCCCACGGATTATTACCCGGCGTGGTGCAAGTGCCGCACAACGGCCAACCGATTGTGCTGATGGCTGACGCGCAAACAACCGGCGGTTATCCGCGCATTGCCTGTGTTATCGAAGCAGATCTTTACCATTTAGCTCAGCTTAGGCTCGGCGAACCGGTGCATTTTGTGCCATGCACAGTTGAGGAGGCGCTGCGGGCCAAAGCGGAGCAACAGCATTTCTTAAAACAGATCGCATGGGGTTTACAGCAAGGATTCGATGCGACGGAGGCCAAATGAAGATTGATTTAAACGCCGACTTAGGTGAAGGCTGCGCTAATGATCAAGCACTGCTGCAATTGGTCAGTTCAGCCAATATTGCCTGTGGCTTTCATGCCGGTGATGCGCAGACCATGCGCCAGTCGGTGCGCTGGGCTATGGAATATGGCGTTGCTATCGGTGCGCATCCGAGTTTCCCTGATCGCGAGAATTTTGGTCGAACCGCGATGCAGTTACCCCCTGAGACGGTGTATGCCCAAGTGGTTTATCAATTAGGTGCCTTGGCAGCCATCGTGAAGGCGGAGGGCGGCGTGATGCAACATGTGAAACCTCATGGCATGTTGTATAACCAGGCGGCGGTTGATCCTCTGCTGGCGGATGCAATAGCGAAAGCGGTGAAAGCCGTGGACACGTCGTTACGGCTGGTTGGATTGGCGGGAAGCGAATTGGTCCGTGCCGGTGAGCGCGCAGGTTTGGTGACCCGACAAGAGGTATTCGCTGATCGCCGCTATCAGCCTGATGGCACTCTAGTGCCGCGCAGCCAGCCAGATGCCTTAATTGAAAGTGACGAGTTGGCGTTGTCACAAACGTTGGCAATGGTGCAGCGTCAGCAGGTTCAGGCTCGTGATAGCAGTTGGGTAGCGGTACAGGCGGATACAGTATGCGTCCACGGTGATGGCGCCCATGCCTTGGATTTTGCCCGCCGTTTACGCCACAGTTTTCAGCAGCAAAATATCACGGTAACCGCGCAGTAAGATGGACGTTGGGCAGTAAAAATTATAACCGCCTGGCCCGGGTGGAATGGCTTCATCAATTAGATACATATCACACTTTATAACAACACTTTAGGACAGGAGAGTCACCTTGGAACAAACGGTAAACCTTTGGCCGCTAATTGGTATTGCGGCGATCGTAATTGGATTTTTACTGCGCATCAACGCAGTACTGGTGGTGATTACCGCCGGCATCATCACTGGTCTGGCGGCGCTAATGCCAATGGCCACTATTTTGGAAAAACTGGGTGAAGGTTTTCTCAATACCCGCAACCTACCTCTGATTCTGTTACTGCCACTGGCTGTTATCGGCTTGCTGGAGCGCCACGGCTTGAAAGAGCGAGCGCAGGCGTGGATTTCACAAATTAAAAGTGCCACCTCTGGCCGTTTATTGATTGTGTATCTGTTTGTGCGTGAAGCGACAGCCGCGCTGGGTTTAACCAGTCTGGGTGGTCATCCGCAAATGGTACGGCCATTACTGGCACCGATGGCAGAAGGGGCGGCTGAAACCCGTTATGGTGAGTTACCGGAGAAAGTGCGTTATCGCCTGCGTGCAATGTCTGCCGCGACCGATAACGTTGGGTTGTTCTTCGGTGAAGATATTTTTGTCGCTTTCGGTGCGATTATTTTTATGCACAACTTTATGCTGGAATCCGGTGGCATTCAGACCGAGCCGTTACACATTGCGTTGTGGGGTATCCCGACTGCGATTTGTGCTTTCCTGATCCACGCCTACCGTTTGCAACGTTTGGATAAACATCTCGCCGCTGAGTTAACCGCACTGAGTCAGTCTGCTTTGGCTACCAAGGGAGACGCAAAATGATTTTCCAACAACAATATCTTTATTGGCTGGCTGGCGTAGTGCTGTTGATTGTCGCGTTAATGTCATTTCGTGATAAGGCCAACCCACGTCGTATCACCACCGGCTTATTTTGGGGGTTATACGGGCTGATTTTCCTGGTGGGCGATTGGACCTATCGTCTGGCCAATACTTTGGCGGGCGAGGGGCCGGATGAGAAGCGCATTCTGAATATTACTGTCGGTGTGGTGGTGGTGATTATGGCGCTGATTGCCGGTTTTGGTGGGGTAAAACTGGGTAGCTATCATCAACGCACTCCAGAACAGCGCGAAGTGAGTGCCAAGCGTTTGGGGAATCGGCTGTTCATCCCGGCATTGGCTATCCCGGTGGTGACGGTTATTGGTGTGCTGCTGTTTAACAATATCCCCGCGCTGGATCAATGGCTGTTTGGTACCGGCAACCACGCCACCTTAGTCACCTTATTCTCGATGACTGTTGGTTGTGTTCTCGGTTTGATTATTGCGGTCGTCATGACCCACGAAACCGCGGCACAACCGGTGCAGGAAGCTCGGCGTTTGCTCGATTCCATCGGCTGGGCATTTATCTTGCCACAGATATTGGCCACCCTTGGCCTGCTGTTTACCACCGCCGGGGTCGGAACCGCTATTGCCCATCTGACACAGGAATATCTGGCAGTCGATCATCGCTTTGTCGCCGTGGCGGTCTATGCTATTGGCATGGCACTGTTAACCATGATCATGGGTAATGCCTTTGCTGCCTTCCCCATCGTTACTGCCGGTATCGGTATTCCAATTTTAGTATTGCAACACGGCGGTAATCCCGCAGTGATGGCAGCTATTGGTATGTTCTCAGGTTACTGCGGTACCTTAATGACCCCGATGGCAGCCAACTTTAATATCGTTCCTGCTGCGTTACTGGAGTTGCCGGATAAGAATGCGGTGATTAAAGCCCAGATTCCAACCGGGGTGACTCTTTTGATTGTTAACGTATTCTTGCTGTATTTCCTGATGTTCCTCTAGGAGTGGTGATGAGAAGTGTATTAATTACCGGGTTTGAGCCATTTGGTGGGGAGCGAGTAAATCCTTCTTGGGAAGTGGTCAAACAATTGAATGATTTAATGCTGGGTGGGGTCAGAGTGGTGGCTCGCCAGTTGCCTTGCGCCTTTGGTGAAGCATTAACTGCGTTGAATGCCGCGATAGATGAGATTCAGCCAGTATTGGTGTTGGCTGTCGGTCAGGCCGGGGGACGCGCCGATATTACTATCGAACGGGTAGCTATTAACGTTGATGATGCCCGTATTCCTGACAATTTGGGGAATCAACCGGTAGATCAGCCGATAGTTGAGGATGGCCCGGCGGCGTACTTTACCCGTTTGCCCATCAAGGCGATGGTGCAGGGTATCCGTGAGGCGGGCATTCCGGCCTCGGTCTCCCAGACGGCCGGAACCTATGTCTGTAACCATGTGATGTACGGGTTATTGCATCGATTAAATCAGCTCAATAGTGAGGTGAAGGGTGGTTTCATTCATATCCCTTATCTGCCGGAACAGGCGGTAGCTCACCCCGGAGCACCCAGTATGTCAACACATTCAGTGCTGGTAGCCTTAGAACTGGCTATCTCTATTGCCATGCAAATTGAACACGATCTGCACATATCAGGCGGCGCGATCCACTGATTTTCCTATAAAAAAACGCCACCTTCACAGGTGGCGCTCTCGTCATAAACAGCCTAACTACTCTGCTTATTTCTTCAGTTGACTATTGAAGTCACGTTCGGCATAACCGGTATAAAGCTGACGCGGACGGGCAATTTTAAGGCCCTCATCGTGCATTTCATTCCAGTGAGCAATCCAGCCAATGGTACGGGCTATCGCGAACATCACGGTAAACATTGAAGACGGGATCCCCATGGCTTTCAGGATGATACCTGAATAGAAGTCCACGTTTGGATATAGCTTTTTCTCAACGAAGTAGGGGTCTTCCAGTGCGATACGTTCCAGCTCTTTCGCGACAGCAAATAGGCTGTCATTTTCCAGTTTGAGTTCTTTCAATACCTCATCACAGGTTTCTTTCATCACCGTAGCGCGCGGATCGTAATTCTTATACACGCGGTGACCGAAGCCCATCAGGCGGAACGAGTCGTTTTTATCCTTCGCGCGTTTGATAAATTCTGGAATGTGCTCGACAGATTTAATCTCTTCCAGCATTTTCAGGCAGGCTTCGTTCGCGCCGCCGTGAGCTGGCCCCCACAGAGATGCTATCCCCGCGGCGATACAGGCAAACGGGTTAGCGCCCGAAGAACCGGCGGTGCGCACGGTAGAGGTAGAGGCGTTCTGTTCGTGGTCGGCATGTAGGATAAAAATACGATCCATCGCGCGTTCCAGCACCGGGTTGACTTCATACTCTTCGCACGGTGTGGAGAACATCATACGCAGGAAGTTACCGGCATAGGACAGGTCGTTACGTGGATAAACGAAGGGCTGGCCGATGGAATATTTGTAACACATGGCAGCCACTGTTGGCATTTTAGACAGCAGACGGAAGGCGGTAATTTCACGATGGCGCTCGTTGTTTACATCCAGTGCGTCATGGTAGAACGCGGCCAGTGCACCGGTCACTCCGCATAATACAGCCATCGGATGTGAGTCGCGACGGAACCCACGGAACAAGCTGGTGATTTGCTCGTGGATCATGGTGTGGCGGGTTACTGTCGCTTTGAAGGTTTCATACTCTTCTGTTGTGGGTGTTTCGCCGTACAGCAGAATGTAGCAAACTTCCAAATAAGTAGAGTTTTTTGCCAATTGATCAATAGGGTATCCACGATGCAGTAGGATCCCTTTATCACCATCGATAAACGTGATTTTTGATTCGCAGGACGCGGTAGAGGTAAACCCAGGGTCATAGGTAAAATACCCTTTAGAACCTAAAGTGCTGACGTCGATCACGTCAGTGCCGAGGGTTGGGGATAGAACCTTCAGTTCAATCGCAGCTTCGCCTGCCAGATTCAGCGTCGCTTTTTTATCAGCCATTTACAGTCTCCTTCGCGCTTATTTTAAAAACCGCTAACAACTGGAATGTCTTAGATGCCTGTAGGGCATTATCTTATCGGCACTGCTCTGTTTGATTCACGATTAAACGTTTTATTCACGATTAAAACATGATTTAGGGTACAGAGTGTCTTACCAATGCGGCCAGCGATCCGAGAGGCTGGATCGATAGCGACGTTACAAAGTTGTTAACGATTTGTCGGATGCTTATCGTTTATAGTTCATTGCCTACGATATCTATGGGGATATTCACTTAATACACTGTTGCATAACTTAGGCTTATGGGGAAGTGTATCCGCAGACCTTTAGTGCATCATAGGGCTTATTTCTACCCTAGTTGTAATGGAAATGTTTATTCTTTGTCAAATCAGATAATTAATTTTATATAAATTGTGTAAATCGTGATCCTAATCACTGTTCAGGGGAAATGTTACCAATCGGTTTGTGTGGGAATTGTAATAAGAATGTGAACCCCCTATACTGCCGCCAGGTCTCCGGATTACCCTGAAGTAGGAGCACCCAGCGTTATATAGAACACGTCATCTAGGCATGCAGGATGTTATGTTTAAATGTGCGATGTGAAGGGTTTCGGCTCTTAACGCTGTCTGATCCCAACAAGGCCCGGAGGAAGGAAAATAATAAGAGCTGTGTGGGCAAAACCGTGAAAAAACAAAGACCTGTCAACTTGGATCTGCAAACGATTCGATTTCCCGTTACTGCGATAGCGTCCATTTTACACCGAGTCTCTGGCGTAATTACTTTCGTTGCCGTTGGTATCCTCCTTTGGCTGTTAGGTTTGTCTGTTTCCTCGCAAGAGGGATTCATGCAAGCAGCGGCTGTCATGAATAGTTTTATTGTTAAATTCATCTTCTGGGGAATACTTACTGCACTGGCCTATCACGTTTGCTGTGGCATCCGTCACTTGCTTATGGATTTTGGCTACATCGAAGAGAGCTTGGCTGCGGGGACCCGCTCCGCCCAAGTAACAATGGTGTTAACCTTGGTGCTGTCAGTTTTAGCTGGAGTCCTCGTATGGTAAGCAATGCTTCTGCGTTAGGGCGTAATGGAGTACACGACTGGCTGTTACTGCGTGCTTCTGCAATCGTCATCACTCTTTATATTCTTTATATCCTGGGCTTCGTCGTTATTGTCCCGGACATCACCTATGAAATCTGGCGCGGCTTTTTTGCCTCGCACATCACAAAAGTATTTACCCTGCTGACCTTACTGTCGATTCTGGCTCACGCTTGGATTGGTCTGTGGCAGGTATTAACGGACTATATAAAGCCGCTAGCGGTACGACTGGTGTTACAACTGGCCGTCGTGGTTACGCTGCTGGTCTATCTATTGTATGGAACAATTGTGGTGTGGGGTGCTTAAATGAAACTGCCGGTCAGAGAGTTTGACGCTGTTGTCGTCGGTGCAGGTGGTGCAGGTATGCGCGCCGCACTGCAAATTTCACAAATGGGGCTGTCTTGTGCCCTGATATCTAAAGTTTTCCCTACCCGTTCCCATACGGTATCTGCGCAGGGCGGTATTACCGTGGCGCTGGGTAATACCCATGAAGATAACTGGGAATGGCATATGTATGACACGGTAAAAGGTTCCGATTATATCGGTGACCAGGATGCCATTGAATATATGTGTAAAACCGGTCCAGAGGCGGTACTCGAACTGGAACATATGGGGTTACCTTTCTCCCGTTTAGAAGATGGCAGCATTTACCAGCGGCCATTTGGTGGGCAATCGCGCAACTTTGGCGGTGAGCAGGCGGCGCGAACTGCGGCAGCCGCTGACCGTACCGGCCATGCGCTATTACACACCCTTTATCAGCAAAACCTGAAAAACCACACCACTATCTTCTCTGAGTGGTATGCACTGGATCTGGTGAAAAATCAGGATGGCGCCTTTGTTGGCTGTACGGCTATCTGTATTGAAACCGGTGAAGTGGTCTATTTCAAAGCGCGGGCCACGGTGCTGGCCACCGGTGGTGCGGGTCGTATCTATCAATCAACCACCAATGCGCACATTAATACCGGTGACGGCGTGGGGATGGCACTGCGTGCCGGTGTACCGGTGCAGGATATGGAAATGTGGCAGTTCCACCCGACGGGTATCGCTGGGGCGGGGGTGCTGGTTACCGAGGGTTGCCGTGGTGAAGGCGGTTATCTGCTGAATAAGCACGGTGAACGCTTTATGGAACGTTATGCCCCGAACGCCAAAGATTTGGCGGGTCGTGACGTGGTTGCACGTTCCATTATGATTGAAATCCGTGAAGGTCGTGGCTGTGATGGTCCTTGGGGCCCACATGCCAAACTGAAGTTAGATCATTTAGGTAAAGATGTGCTGGAATCCCGTCTGCCGGGCATCCTTGAGTTATCTCGCACCTTTGCTCACGTTGACCCGATTAAAGAGCCTATTCCGGTTATTCCAACCTGTCATTACATGATGGGCGGTATTCCGACCAAAGTGACCGGCCAGGCAATTACAGTAAATGAAAAGGGTGAAGATGTTGTCATCCCTGGTTTGTTTGCGGTCGGTGAAATCGCCTGTGTTTCCGTCCACGGTGCCAACCGCCTGGGGGGCAACTCATTGCTGGACCTGGTGGTGTTTGGTCGTGCCGCCGGTATGCATCTGCAAGAGTCATTACTGGAGCAGGGTGCTAGCCGCGATGCCAGCGAATCAGATATTGAAGCCTCACTGGAACGAATGAACCGTTGGAACAACACCCGTTCAGGTGAAGATCCAGTTGAGATCCGCAAAGCACTGCAATCTTGCATGCAGCATAACTTCTCGGTATTCCGCGAAGGTGATGCGATGGCGAAAGGGTTGGAAGAGTTAAGAACTATCCGCGAACGTCTGCAAAATGCCCGTCTGGATGACACTTCCAGCGAGTTCAATACCCAGCGTATTGAATGTCTGGAATTGGATAACCTGATGGAAACTGCGTTTTCCACTGCCGTATCAGCAAACTTCCGTACCGAAAGTCGTGGTGCTCATAGCCGCTTCGACTTCCCGGACCGTGATGATGCTAACTGGCTGTGCCATTCGCTCTATTTGCCAGACACTGAGAGCATGACCCGCCGTGAGGTAAACATGCAGCCTAAGCTACGCGCGGCATTCCCGCCGAAAGTGCGTTCTTATTAATGCATGTGTTGTGTTGATAGGGTTAAACCTAACCCGTTGCGGAGGAAAAGGTCATGAAACTTGAGTTCTCAATTTATCGTTATAACCCGGACATCGATAACGCGCCGCACATGCAGGATTATGAGCTGGAAGCGGAAGAAGGCCGGGATATGATGTTGCTGGATGCGCTCATCCAGTTGAAAGAAAAAGATCCTACCCTGTCGTTTCGCCGTTCATGCCGTGAAGGTGTGTGTGGTTCAGACGGTTTGAATATGAATGGCAAAAACGGTCTGGCTTGTATTACGCCAGTCTCGGCATTGCAAAAGGGTAATAAAAAGATTGTGATTCGCCCATTGCCGGGGTTACCGGTGGTGCGGGATTTAGTGGTCGATATGGGGCAGTTTTATACTCAGTACGAGAAAATTAAACCTTACCTGTTGAATGATGGCAAAAATCCGCCGGCACGTGAGCATCTGCAATCCCCGGAACAGCGCGAAAAACTGGATGGTTTGTATGAATGCATCCTGTGCGCCTGTTGCTCGACATCTTGTCCGTCATTCTGGTGGAATCCAGATAAGTTTGTCGGCCCGGCAGGGTTACTGGCTGCTTATCGCTTCCTGATTGACAGCCGTGATACCGAAACAGCAGCACGGTTGGATGACCTGGACGACGCTTTTAGTGTTTTCCGCTGCCATAGCATCATGAATTGTGTCAGTGTTTGTCCTAAAGGCCTTAACCCGACCAAAGCAATTGGTCACATTAAGTCTATGTTGTTACAGCGTAGCGCATGATAGTTACAGCGTAGCGCAGGTATAGCTACAGTGTAGTGATTGATAGCTACAGGGTAGCGAATGATAGTTGCAACGTAGTGCATGATGTGAGTTTATTAACCCGGGGAATGTATTTCCCGGGTTGCTTCAAGGTAGGGAATCTCTAAAAGCCGGCATGCAGTCAGTTTTTAGAGGTTCCTTGAACGGGACCGTTAAGGTCCATAACAGAACGTGCATTGAGCACGTCGAGTGAACCGTTTTTACGGCAAACCGTTGATACTACGGTGTATATGTTAACCACGGCGAAAACTGAAGCTTCAAAGCTTAAGGGATCATGATGCAGAACGGCGCAATGAAGGCCTGGCTGGATTCCTCCTATCTGGCGGGCGCGAACCAGTCCTACATAGAGCAGCTCTATGAAGACTTTTTAACCGATCCTGGTTCCGTTGATGATAGTTGGCGTTCAATTTTTCAACAGCTACCAACAACGGGTGTAAAACCTGATCAGTTCCACTCTCAAACACGTGAGTATTTCCGTCGCCTGGCGAAGGATTCCTCTCGTTATAACTCATCCATCAGCGATCCTGAAAATGATGCCAAGCAAGTTAAGGTGTTGCAGTTAATCAACGCCTTCCGCTTCCGTGGTCATCAACATGCCAACCTTGATCCACTCGGTTTGTGGAAGCAGGAGTCTGTTCCAGACCTCGAGCCTTCCTACCACCACCTGACCGAAGCCGATTTCCAAAACACCTTCAATGTGGGTTCTTTTGCTATTGGCAAAGAAACCATGAAGTTGTCTGACCTGTATGCAGCACTGAAACAGACCTATTGCGGCTCTATCGGCGCTGAATACATGCACATTACCAACACCGAAGAAAAACGCTGGCTTCAGCAGCGTATTGAGTCGGTGGTTGGGAAACCGACATTCAGTGATGAAGAAAAACGTCGCTTCCTGAGCGAATTGACTGCCGCTGAAGGTCTGGAACGTTATTTAGGGGCTAAATTCCCGGGCGCGAAGCGTTTCTCGCTGGAGGGCGGCGATTCGCTGGTCACCATGCTGAAAGAGATGATTCGCCATGCGGGGAAAAATGGTACCCGCGAAGTGGTTCTGGGGATGGCTCACCGTGGCCGCCTCAACGTATTGATCAACGTTTTGGGTAAGAAGCCGGAAGATTTGTTTGACGAATTTGCCGGTAAGCATAAAGAGCATCTGGGGACCGGTGACGTTAAATATCACCAAGGCTTCTCATCCGATGTGGAAACTGAAGGCGGCCTGGTTCACCTGGCACTGGCCTTTAACCCATCCCATCTGGAAATTGTCAGCCCGGTGGTTATCGGTTCGGTACGTGCACGCCGTGATCGTCTGGATGAAGCACGCAGTAATATGGTTCTGCCAATCACTATTCATGGTGATGCGGCGATTACCGGCCAGGGCGTGGTGCAAGAAACACTGAATATGTCACAGGCACGTGGCTATGAAGTGGGCGGGACGGTGCGCATTGTTATCAACAACCAGATTGGTTTCACTACGTCGAACCCACTGGATGCGCGTTCTACCCAGTACTGTACCGATATCGCCAAAATGGTACAGGCTCCGATTTTCCACGTGAATGCTGATGATCCTGAAGCTGTGGCGTTTGTTACCCGTCTGGCGTTGGATTTCCGTAACACCTTTAAACGTGACGTGATGATCGATCTGGTTTGCTACCGCCGCCATGGGCATAACGAAGCCGATGAGCCAAGTGCAACGCAGCCCGTGATGTATCAGAAGATCAAAAAACACCCGACGCCGCGCAAGATTTATGCTGACAAGCTGACCGAGCAAAATATCGCCAGCCTGGAAGATGCCACGGAAATGGTCAACCTGTATCGTGATGCGCTGGATGGTGGTGACTGTGTGGTGGAAGAGTGGCGTCCGATGAATCTGCAATCCTTCACCTGGTCGCCGTATCTGAACCATGAGTGGGACGAAGAATATCCAAGCAAAGTTGAGATGAAACGCCTGCAAGATCTGGCGCGTCGCATCAGCCATGCACCGGAAGCCATTGAAATGCAATCCCGTGTTGCCAAGATTTATGGCGATCGTGCTTTGATGGCAAGTGGTGAGAAGCCGTTTGACTGGGGGGGGGCTGAAACACTGGCTTACGCAACGCTGGTAGATGAAGGGATTCCGATTCGTTTATCTGGTGAAGATGCGGGTCGCGGTACCTTCTTCCATCGTCATGCGGTGATTCATAACCAGAAAAATGGCTCGGTTTATGTGCCGCTGGCGAATGTACACAGCGGGCAGGGTGACTTCCAGGTCTGGGACTCCGTGCTGTCAGAAGAAGCGGTGTTGGCATTTGAATATGGCTATGCCACCGCAGAACCACGCACCCTGACTATTTGGGAAGCGCAGTTTGGTGACTTTGCCAACGGTGCGCAAGTGGTTATCGACCAGTTCATCAGCTCCGGTGAGCAGAAATGGGGCCGGATGTGTGGCCTGGTGATGTTGCTGCCACATGGTTATGAAGGGCAGGGACCAGAGCACTCCTCCGCACGATTGGAGCGTTATCTGCAACTTTGTGCCGAACAAAATATGCAGGTGTGTATCCCCTCTACGCCGGCGCAGGTTTACCACATGATCCGCCGCCAGGCATTACGTGGTATGCGTCGCCCGCTGGTGGTAATGTCACCTAAGTCATTGTTGCGTCATCCGTTGGCCATATCATCGCTTGATGAATTGGCAAATGGCAGCTTCTTGCCAGCGATTGGTGAAGTTGACGAGCTGGATGCGAAAGGCGTCAAACGTGTCGTCATGTGTTCAGGCAAAGTGTATTACGACCTGCTGGAACAACGCCGTAAGAATGGGCAAACCGATGTTGCTATCGTGCGTATCGAGCAGCTTTATCCGTTCCCGCATCATGCTGTACAAGCGGTGTTGGAACAGTTCGCTCATGTGCATGATTTCGTCTGGTGCCAGGAAGAGCCGCTGAACCAGGGTGCCTGGTATTGTAGTCAGCACAACTTCCGCGAAGTGATTCCATTTGGCGCTTCCTTGCGTTATGCAGGTCGCCCGGCATCAGCTTCACCGGCAGTTGGATACATTTCCGTACACCAGAAACAACAACAAGCTCTGGTTAATGACGCGCTGACCGTCGAGTAGCGAGCCGGTTAACATATAAAGGATAGAGAATGAGTAGCGTAGATATTAATGTTCCTGACCTCCCTGAGTCTGTCGCTGATGGCTCTGTAGCAACTTGGCACAAGAAACCGGGCGACAGCGTTAAACGCGATGAAGTGCTGGTTGAGATTGAAACGGACAAAGTGATTCTGGAAGTTCCGGCCAGTCAGGACGGTATTTTAGACGCCATTTTGGAAGACGAAGGCGCGACTGTGACCTCACGTCAGGTACTGGGCCGTATTCGTCCAAGTGACAGCTCAGGTAAGCCGACGGAAGAAAAAAGTCAAAGCACTGAGTCCACTCCGGCGCAGCGCCAGACCGCTAGCCTGGAAGAAGAGAGTAACGATACTCTCAGCCCGGCAATTCGTCGTCTGATTGCAGAACATGACCTTGATGCTACTGCCATTAAAGGCAGTGGCGTGGGTGGCCGTATTACCCGTGAAGATGTCGATAGTCATTTGGCAAACCGTAAAACGGCACCGGCAGTGGCTGAAACCAAAGTAGCCGCCGCCGCACCTGCGGCACTGGCTAGCCGTAGCGAAAAACGCGTACCTATGACCCGCTTGCGTAAACGTGTTGCTGAGCGTTTGTTGGAAGCGAAAAATAGTACAGCAATGCTGACCACGTTTAACGAAATCAATATGAAGCCGATCATGGACCTGCGTAAGCAGTACGGTGAAGCTTTCGAGAAGCGCCACGGTGTCCGTCTGGGCTTTATGTCCTTCTATATCAAAGCGGTAGTTGAAGCTTTGAAACGTTATCCTGAAGTGAATGCTTCTATTGATGGCGAAGATGTGGTCTATCACAACTACTTTGATGTCAGTATTGCGGTTTCTACCCCGCGCGGTCTGGTGACTCCAGTGTTGCGTGATGTAGATACACTGGGTATGGCTGATATCGAGAAGAAAATCAAAGAACTGGCTGTAAAAGGCCGTGACGGCAAACTGAAAGTAGAAGAGCTGACTGGCGGTAATTTCACCATTACCAATGGCGGCGTATTCGGCTCCCTGATGTCGACTCCGATCATTAACCCACCACAAAGCGCGATCCTTGGTATGCATGCTATCAAAGACCGGCCAATGGCGGTAAATGGTCAGGTAGTGATTCTGCCAATGATGTATTTGGCACTGTCCTACGATCACCGTTTGATTGATGGCCGCGAGTCCGTGGGTTATCTGGTGACGGTGAAAGAGATGCTGGAAGATCCAGCTCGCTTACTGCTCGACGTATAAAAAAGATAAATGACGAGGTCAGTCTGATTGCAAGGTGTTGATTAACCTGCCTCCGTGCAATCAGGCTACCTAGTAGGCTTCGGCCCATCTCAGACCTTATATGGATAGAACATCATGAATTTACACGAATATCAGGCAAAACAACTGTTTGCTCGGTATGGCATGCCAGCGCCAACTGGCTACGCTTGTACTACACCGCGTGAAGCAGAAGAAGCCGCATCTAAAATCGGTGCTGGCCCGTGGGTGGTTAAATGTCAGGTGCATGCGGGTGGTCGCGGTAAAGCGGGCGGCGTGAAACTGGTTAACAGCAAAGAAGATATTCGTGCTTTCGCTGAACAGTGGTTGGGTAAAAACCTGGTGACCTACCAGACAGATGCCCACGGTCAGCCGGTTCACCAAATTCTGGTTGAAGCTGCGACTGATATCGATAAAGAGCTGTATCTGGGCGCGGTTATTGACCGTAGCTCCCGTCGCGTGGTGTTTATGGCATCCACTGAAGGCGGTGTTGAAATTGAGAAAGTTGCCGAAGAAACGCCTGAACTGATCCACAAAATTGCATTGGATCCGTTGACGGGGCCGCAGCCTTATCAGGGCCGCGAGTTAGCCTTTAAACTGGGCCTGAGCGGTAAGCAAGTCACTCAGTTCACCAAGATCTTTATGGGCCTGGCAACATTGTTCCTGGAACGTGACCTGGCGATGGTTGAGATCAACCCGCTGGTGATTACCAAACAAGGTGATCTGATCTGTCTGGATGGCAAGCTGGGTGCTGATGGTAACGCCTTGTTCCGTCAACCAGAACTGCGTGAAATGCGTGATAAGTCGCAGGAAGATAAACGTGAAGCTGATGCGGCGCAGTGGGAACTGAACTACGTGGCGTTGGATGGCAACATTGGTTGCATGGTTAACGGTGCCGGTTTGGCAATGGGAACCATGGACATCGTGAAACTTCACGGTGGTGAACCGGCTAACTTCCTCGATGTTGGCGGTGGTGCAACCAAAGAGCGCGTGACTGAAGCATTCAAAATCATTCTGTCTGATGACAAAGTGAAAGCGGTTCTGGTTAACATTTTCGGCGGCATTGTGCGCTGTGACCTGATCGCTGACGGCATCATTGGTGCGGTTGAAGAAGTGGGCGTAAACGTGCCAGTGGTGGTTCGTCTGGAAGGAAATAACGCTGAACTGGGTGCCAAAAAATTGGCAGACAGCGGTTTGAATATCATTGCTGCGACCAGCCTGACAGATGCGGCTCAGCAAGTTGTAGCGGCAGTGGGGGCTAAATAATGTCTATTTTAATTGATAAAAACACCAAAGTTATTTGCCAGGGTTTTACCGGTAGCCAGGGGACTTTCCACTCCGAACAAGCTATTGCCTATGGTACAAAAATGGTTGGCGGCGTAACGCCAGGTAAAGGCGGCACCCAGCATCTGGGCCTGCCAGTATTCAATACCGTACGTGAAGCAGTAGAAACTACCGGTGCTACGGCATCTGTTATCTACGTGCCAGCACCGTTCTGTAAAGACTCCATTCTGGAAGCTATTGATGCCGGTATCAAACTGATCATCTGTATTACTGAAGGTATCCCAACACTGGATATGCTGGTAGTAAAAGTCAGATTAGAACAGTCTGATGCACGGATGATCGGCCCGAACTGCCCAGGTGTTATCACCCCAGGTGAATGTAAGATTGGCATCATGCCGGGCCACATTCATTTACCGGGCAAAGTGGGTATTGTTTCTCGTTCCGGTACTTTGACCTATGAAGCGGTAAAACAAACCACGGATATCGGCTTCGGTCAGTCAACTTGTGTTGGCATCGGTGGCGACCCGATCCCAGGCTCTAACTTCATTGATATTCTGAAGTTGTTCCAGGAAGACCCGCAGACTGAAGTTATTGTGATGATCGGTGAAATTGGTGGTAACGCTGAAGAAGAAGCCGCAGCTTATATTAAAGATCACGTGACCAAACCTGTTGTGGGTTACATCGCCGGTGTAACTGCACCAAAAGGTAAGCGTATGGGCCACGCAGGCGCCATCATTGCGGGTGGTAAAGGAACTGCGGATGATAAGTTCGCGGCGCTGGAAGCTGCCGGTGTGAAAACAGTCCGTAGCCTGGCTGAAATTGGTAATGCCGTGAAAGCTGTTTACCAAAGTAATAAATAACATCGAGTGCACTGGTTTCAGTGTTAGTTCGACACCTGAGGCCACCTTGCGGTGGCCTTTTTTGTGGCTAATCAGAACGTATTCAGGGCGGTGATTAAGATAATATCTGTTTGCGCTTGTTGCTTAGCCTGCTCAGTGCTGGCACTGGCAGTTTGTTGCTGCAACGCAGCCAATGCAGCATCATAACTGGCTCTATCCTTAAACAACTTATCTTTGACATTGATAGACGCGATGTTGGTATAGCGGCCATCAGCCGTCACGGGCACAGCAAGTGTGCCGTTATTAATCAGCTGTTTAACAATCTGCCGCTCTTTCTCGTAGCCTTCCAACCCGATTAAATGCCAGCGCTGCTGAGCTTTACCCTCATACTTCCCGGCCTTAATATCAGTCAAATAGCGAATGGTCAGATTACGTATTGTGCCGTCTTCCTCACCGTACTGTGCTTTACTGTCTGATAACACTTGGAATTTCTGTCCTTCCAATGCGCCACCTTTTTGCGTCAAATGCCCCATCCGGTAACTGTTCATGCCCAGATGAATAGGGGTGCTATCGGTAACAGGCGTGCCGTCATTGAGGCGCAGGTCGGTGATACGTGAGCCGACTGGCTGACGTAAATCAATGGTGTAAGTCACACCGTCAAAGAAATCATTAGTGGAATATTTAGAGGCGCGACGTTGTGGATTAAAACTGTAGGTGACATCACCCGCTTTAACCTGATTAAAGTAATCAGCCGACCACTCCATGTACTGTTTTAACGCTTTACCGGTCAGAGCATAAACGGTGATTTCACCGCCGGCATATTGATAGTTAAATGCAATGTCTTTAGCGGTGATATCCCCGACATCCAGTTTAGGATGGTCGTTATCAATCTGTAAGGCAATAACCTGCGCCTGAGGAGCATAATAATGTGCCGCCTCCTGATACAACGCGCTGATACCGGTATCCTGAATATGAACCTGAGGAATACCTTTAATCTCATCGACCGGTACCAGATTACTGCCGCTCAAGGTTGCAATCACCCGATTAGCATTGGCGCGCAAAATATCATGATAAGGCTGGTAAATCGCTTCCAGCTTTTTATCAGACTCGACTCCCTTGATCGGATAGGTATAGCTGTCTTTATCCACCAGATGATATTTACCCTCACGTTGCTCGAATTTCAGGTCAATGCGGGAGAGCGCGCGGCCATACTTATCCGGCTCAGTGATAATGACACCGTTAACCACTGCTTTATCAATCTTCACATGCATATGGCCTGCGACAATGGCTGCCAGCTCTGGATTGGCCTTGGCGATATCGCCAACCCCGGTGCCAGGGCGCTGATTCTCATTATCGACTCCCATATGGGCAACCAGCACGATGGCATCTACTTGTGGCTGGATTTGCTGAATAACCTTTTTCACTTCTTGTACTGGATCGGTGAAATGAATGCCATTGATACGGTCGGTGCCTTGTGCAAACTCCGCAGTCATTGGGGTATCCATGCCAATAATGCCGATTTTCACCCCCTGACGTTCGATGATTTTATAAGAGGGGAGGTAAGGTTTACCTGAATCCCAGAAGATATTCCCCGCCAGTGCCGTGCCATCAAATTGTTTTAGTGAAGTGGAAAGGGCTTTCAGGCCAAAATCAAATTCGTGGTTGCCCATCACCCAGGCATCATATTTCAAGGCATTGAAGCCGAGAATCATCGGGCTTATCGGCTCATTTTTAAAGGTTTCAACAAAGTTGCCCTGAAGGGTATCACCGGCATCGACCAGAATCACATTCGGCTGTTCAGCCCGTATTTTTTGCACTTTCGTGGCTATCTGGCTCAGACTGCCGGCTAAGTTTTCACTGTCGCTGGCATAGTCCCACGGCACAAAAGTACCATGTAAATCAGAGGTGCCTAAAATAGTGATATCAACTTGTTGCGCGGCGATGGAAGCGGTACTGACACAGAGTAATGTGGTGAGCGCTATTTTTTTCATTGTAGAGGATTCAATATTTTATCAAGAAATAGCATTTCATCATGCAACAAAATGGCAACACTTGCGAACGCTTCCCTCAAGTTAGACTAATATATTTATATAAAAATCGGAATTGTGATTTAACTCACCCTGAGTGTAATAAATTTAAACGTTAATCTGGATCGCATAATAACGCAGTAATAAAGCATTAGATAAACCATAAAATTACATTTCATTAACAGTTCGGGGTTATATAAAAACAATCAAACTTTTAATTAACATGAAAAAGAATTAATTGTCCTAAATCAAGTTTTGAATATAGCAATAATGTTCATATGAGCTTAAATTGTTCTAGATCAAACTACGGCGGGATGGGCAAATGGCCTGTTTGTTGACCTGTATCCAGAACTCAACGCTGGGTCACGTAAAATCCTATTTATTGTGTGGGATTAGAAGCGTACTATTACCGCGGTGTAATACTGGGTAGTTGATATTGTTATTTTTGTTGTGTTTTTTTGGGCATTCACTGCGGGGTAATTTCAGGGCTTCCAATTTAGTTAGCGGAGGCTCGGTTGCCGCAAGTCGGAGTCTTCCTGCGAGGAGCAAGGAGTCAAGATGTTTGATATTGTCGAACTGTCACGGTTACAGTTTGCCTTAACGGCAATGTACCATTTCTTATTTGTCCCACTAACGCTGGGTATGGCGTTTATGTTGGCAATTATGGAATCGGTTTATGTGCTGTCTGGTAAACAAATCTATAAAGATATGACCAAATTCTGGGGCAAGTTATTTGCTATTAACTTTGCTCTGGGGGTTGCTACTGGTTTGACTATGGAGTTCCAGTTCGGGACTAACTGGTCATATTTCTCACATTACGTCGGTGATATCTTCGGTGCCCCTCTGGCAATCGAAGGTTTGATGGCGTTCTTCCTGGAGTCTACTTTCGTCGGTCTGTTCTTCTTCGGATGGGATCGCCTGAGTAAACATCAGCATTTGGCTGTAACCTGGCTGGTTGCATTAGGCTCTAACTTCTCTGCGTTGTGGATCTTGGTTGCCAACGGTTGGATGCAAAACCCGATTGCATCTGATTTCAACTTTGAAACTATGCGTATGGAAATGCTGAGCTTCTCTGAACTGGTTCTCAACCCGGTTGCACAGGTGAAATTCGTTCACACTGTAGCGGCAGGGTATGTGACTGGCGCGATGTTTGTGCTGGGTATCAGCTCTTACTATCTGTTGAAAGGCCGTGATATTCCGTTTGCCAAGCGTTCCTTTGCCATTGCGGCGAGCTTTGGTTTGGCTGCCGTATTGTCGGTTATCGTGCTGGGTGATGAATCTGGTTACGAAATGGGCGATGTGCAGAAAACCAAATTGGCTGCAATTGAAGCTGAATGGGAAACCCAACCGCCTCCGGCAGCCTTTACGCTGTTTGCTATCCCGAATCAAGAAACCATGGAGAACCGATTTGCGGTTCAGATTCCATTTGCCTTGGGGATAATAGCGACCCGTTCATTGGATACACCGGTTATCGGCTTGCGTGATTTGATGTCTCAACATGAAGTCCGTATCCGTAATGGTATCCATGCTTACAGTCTGCTAGAAAAATTACGTTCGGGTAACACTGACCCTGCGGTGCGTGAAGCCTTTAGTAAGGCGAAACAAGATCTGGGCTACGGTCTGTTACTGAAGCGTTATACCCAAAACGTTACCGATGCGACTGAAGAACAAATTCAGTTGGCGGCTAAAGACTCAATCCCACGTGTTCTGCCACTGTATTTCGCTTTCCGCATCATGGTTGCCTGTGGTTTCCTGATGTTGCTGATTATCGGTCTGTCCTTCTATAACGTAGTTCGTGGCCGGATTGGTGAGAAAAAATGGTTACTGCGCGCAGCATTGTTTGGTATTCCGTTGCCGTGGATTGCAGTAGAAGCAGGTTGGTTTGTGGCGGAATATGGTCGTCAGCCATGGGCTATCGGTGAAGTGCTGCCGACAGCAATTGCAAACTCGTCAGTCACCGCTGGGGATATTCTATTCTCCATGGGGTTGATCTGTGGTCTGTACACGCTGTTCCTGGTGGCAGAAATGTACCTGATGTTCAAATTCGCGCGCCTTGGGCCAAGTAGCCTGAAAACCGGCCGCTATCATTTTGAACAGCCGACTGCCCCAGTGCAGGAAGCACGGTAAACAGGAGTCCACTTATGTTTGATTATGAAGTATTACGATTTATCTGGTGGCTGCTGATCGGTGTGCTGCTGATTGGGTTCGCAGTAACCGATGGTTTCGATATGGGTGTCGGTATCCTGCTGCGTATCATCGGTAAGAATGATACAGAACGTCGTATTATGATTAACTCGATTGCCCCTCACTGGGATGGTAATCAGGTTTGGTTGATCACTGCGGGTGGGGCGCTGTTTGCTGCCTGGCCAATGGTGTATGCAGCCGCATTCTCCGGCTTCTATATTGCGATGATTCTGGTATTGGCTGCGTTATTCTTCCGTCCGGTCGGTTTTGATTACCGTTCTAAGGTGGAAGATAACCGTTGGCGCAATATGTGGGACTGGGGCATTTTTGCTGGTAGCTTCGTGCCAGCGGTAGTCTTCGGTGTGGCATTCGGTAACTTGCTGCAAGGGGTACCGTTCCACATGGATAGCTACATGCGCCTGTTCTACACCGGTAACTTCTTCCAGTTGCTGAACCCGTTTGGGTTACTGGCGGGTGTTGTCAGCTTGACCATGCTGGTAACGCAAGGTGCTACTTACCTGCAAATGCGTACCCGTGGTGAGTTGCATCTGCGCTCTCGTACTGCGGCTCAGATCTCTGCGTTGGTGATGAGTGTGGCCTTCCTGTTGGCCGGTATCTGGTTAGTTAAAGGTATTGATGGCTTCGTTATAACTTCAGCTTTGGATACGGCGGCTGAATCTAACCCGATGCGCAAAGAAGTTGCACATCAGGCGGGTGCATGGTTGATTAACTTCAATAAGTACCCAAGCCTGTGGGCGCTGCCTGCTCTTGGGGTTATTCTGCCACTGTTCACCATTTTGCTGTCGCGCTTTGAAAAAGGGGCTTGGGCCTTCCTGTTCTCATCACTGACTATTGCCTGTGTGATTCTGACTGCCGGGGTAACTATGTTTCCATTCGTCATGCCGTCAAGCACAGTGCCAAATGTCAGTCTGACAATGTGGGATGCCACCTCTAGCCTGTTGACGCTGAAAGTGATGACCGTTGTTGCGATAATCTTTGTTCCTATCATCCTGCTGTACACCAGTTGGTGTTACTACAAGATGTTCGGGCGCATTGATAAAGACTTTATCGAAAACAATAAGCACTCACTGTACTAAGGAGCATAAAGCATGTGGTATTTTGCCTGGATTCTAGGGACACTTCTGGCCTGCTCCTTTGGTATCATTACTGCTCTGGCGCTGGAGCAGAGTGAAGCCAATGCAGCAGCGAAAGCCGCTAATAATGGCAATGATGATGTTGTCCGATAAGTTATACGATTTACTGGATAAGGGCCCGCTGCGGGCCCTTTCACTGGTGCTCGCCTTTGCTGTGGCATTCTGTGTGTTTTGGGACCCTTCGCGTTTTGCGGCGGCAACCAGTTCACTTGAGGTCTGGCAAGAGGTGTTTATCGTGTGGGCGGTTTGTACCGGTGTGATTCATGGGGTAGGTTTTCGCCCTAAGCGGATATGGTTGCGTGCTTTTTTCTCACCACTTCCCGCAATTGTGATCTTGGCCGCGGGATTATTCTACTTTTTTGTCTAATCTGTACACGTTTCGCCTAATCTGAACACAATCTATCCTTATGGGCCATTCGGCCCATAATTATTTTCGTTCTATTCCCTCAAGTGATTCCAAAGCTTAGCGCTCTTCAGTATAGTGTGTCCGTTAACTGCATTACTGGGAAGTAGAGTGAGTAATACGTTGTTTCGATGGCCGGTACGTGTCTATTTTGAAGACACCGATGCTGGCGGCGTGGTATACCACGCACGCTACGTTGCCTTTTATGAAAGGGCGCGCACTGAATTGTTGCGCCAACGCAATTTTCACCAGCAGCAATTGCTCAGTGAGCATGTCGCTTTCGCTGTCCGCCGCATGACGGTAGAATACCTGGCACCGGCACGTCTTGATGATATGCTGGAAGTACAGAGTGAAATTACCGCAATGCGTGGGGCTTCTCTCACGTTTGCTCAACGAATTCTCGACACACATGGCAATCTTCTGAGTAGTGCAGAAGTATTGATCGCATGTATCGATCCACACCAAATGAAGCCAAGAGCGCTTCCTAAGTCTATTGTCGCGGAGTTTAAGTAGTGGCTGACATGAACATTCTGGATTTATTCCTGCAGGCAAGCCTATTCGTTAAGCTTATCATGCTGGTATTAATGGGCTTTTCTATTGCTTCATGGGCGATCATCATTCAACGAACGCGTATTCTGAATGCTGCCACCCGCGATGCAGAAGCCTTTGAAGATAAGTTTTGGTCCGGTATTGAGCTGTCTCGCTTGTATCAGGAAAGCCAGGCTCGTCGCGAGACTCTCGGGGGCTCCGAGCAGATCTTCCATTCTGGATTTAAAGAGTTTGCCCGTTTACATCGCGCAAACAGCCATGCACCAGAGGCGGTGATTGACGGTGCCTCCCGTGCGATGCGCATCTCAATGAACCGTGAATTAGAAGCTCTGGAAACTCATATTCCATTCCTCGGTACTGTTGGTTCCATCAGCCCGTATATTGGCCTGTTTGGTACAGTATGGGGGATTATGCATGCCTTTATTTCTCTGGGTGCAGTAAAGCAGGCGACGTTACAAATGGTCGCACCAGGTATTGCCGAAGCACTGATTGCTACCGCGATCGGTCTGTTCGCTGCGATCCCTGCTGTTATGGCCTATAACCGCCTGAACCAGCGCGTGAATAAACTTGAACAAAACTATGACAACTTCATGGAAGAGTTCATTGCTATTCTGCATCGTCAGGCTTTTGCCAGCGCCGAGAGCAAATAAGTAGGGGGTTGTATGGCGCGAGTACGTGGTCGTAAACGTCGCGAGCTTAAGTCTGAAATTAACATTGTTCCCTTACTGGACGTGTTGCTGGTGCTATTGCTGATCTTTATGGCGACCGCGCCGATCATTACGCAAAGCGTTGAGGTGGATCTACCCGACGCGACGGACTCAAAAACCGTCTCAAGTGATGATAATCCACCAGTGATTGTGGAAGTGTCAGGGGTGGGTCAATACTCGTTGGTGGTAGATCACCAGCGGATGGAGCAACTGCCTTCAGAACAAGTTGTGGCAGAGGCTCAGGCCAGATTGAAATCGAATCCGAAAACCGTGTTCCTGATAGGTGGTGCTAAAGAGGTGCCTTATGATGAAATTATCAAGGCTCTGAATATGCTGCATCAGGCGGGTGTGACGTCGGTGGGCTTAATGACTCAACCGATATAAATTTGCGTTGATATTGGTTGGATTGAGAGTCACTCCAGCCAGTAGATACCTTGTTTTTAGCAGTTCCGTTTTTTAGCAATAGATGCGGACATCGAGTGTGGAAATCGAGCGTGGGTAAGGCAACCGAGCAAAATGATAAGCTGAATCGCGCCGTTATCGTGTCGGTGGTTCTGCACATCATATTGATTGCCCTGTTGATTTGGGGCTCTCTGACGCAGAAGACTGAAATGGGCGGCGGTGGTGCTGGCGGCGAAGTTATTGACGCTGTCATGGTCGATCCGGGCGCAGTAACAGAACAGTATAACCGTCAGCAGCAACAGCAGACTGACGCTAAACGCGCAGAACAACAGCGCCAGAAAAAAGCCGATCAGCAAGCAGAAGAATTGCAGCAAAAGCAGGCTGCTGAGCAACAACGGCTGAAAGAATTGGAAAAAGAGCGTCTGCAAGCGCAAGAAGATGCCAAGCAGGCGGCTGAAGAACAGAAAAAACAAGCCGCTGAGCAGCAAAAAGAGGCCGCTGAGCAACAGAAAGTTGCTGCTGCCGCTGCTGCAAAAGCGAAAGAAGAGCAGAAACAGGCAGAGGCCGCAGCTGCACAAGCAAAAGCAGAAGCTGATAAAATCGTGAAAGCACAAGCTGACGCGCAGAAAAAAGCAGAAGCCGAAGCCAAAAAAGAGGCGGCTGTAGCAGCAGCAGCGAAGAAACAAGCTGATGCTGAGGCGAAGAAAGCGGCTGATGCTGCCGAGAAAGCAGCAACTGCCGCCGCTGAGAAGAAAGCTGCGGCTGATGCTGAGAAAAAAGCGGCCGCAGAGGCTAAAAAAACCGCTGCTGCTGATGCCAAGAAAAAAGCGGCCGCAGAAGCGGCGGCAACAACCGATGTTGATGATTTATTTGGTGGTTTAGCTAACTCCAAAAATGCACCGAAAAGTGGGGCCGGCGCGGGCGCTGCTGCTGCGGGTAAAGGTGGTGGCAAGAAGAGCGGGGCATCAGCGGGTGATGTCAGCGGCTATTTGGGCCAGATCACTGCCGCGATCCAGAGTAAATTTTATGATGCAGATCTTTACAAAGGCCGTACCTGTGATCTGCGAATTAAATTAGCACCAGATGGTCTATTAATTGATGTTAAAGCAGAAGGGGGTGACCCGGCACTGTGCCAGGCTGCTATCGCTGCTGCAAAACAAGCGAAGATTCCTAAGCCTCCAAGCTCGGATGTTTATGAAGTGTTTAAGAATGCTCCGCTTGTATTTAAACCTCAATAAGGGTTGATTAACAGGGGTATAACTTTGTTGATCAACCGTGGATTATGTAGTTTTGTTTGCGTTGGTTTGTTAAAATTCTGCTAATTATCGCGGGCATCCCGCTCGGATAAGGGAGATAAGATGAAGCAGGCATTTCGAGTTGCGCTAGGCTTTTTAGTTTTGTGGGCTTCTGTGTTACATGCAGAAGTTCGAATTGAGATTACCCAAGGGGTAGACTCTGCTCGTCCAATTGGTGTTGTTCCGTTTAAATGGATGGGGCCGGGTACACCACCTGAAGAGATCGGTGCTATTGTTGGCGCAGATTTACGTAACAGTGGCAAATTTAACCCAATTGATGCGGCTCGCATGCCACAACAGCCTTCAACTGCGGCAGAAGTAACGCCAGCAGCCTGGACTGCGTTGGGTATTGATGCTGTTGTTGTTGGTCAGGTTCAACCGAGTGCTGATGGTAGCTATGTGGTTTCTTACCAGTTAGTCGATACTTCTGGTGCAGCCGGTAGCGTTTTAGCGCAAAATCAGTATAAAGTAACTAAACAATGGTTACGTTATTCAGCGCATACTGCCAGTGATGAAGTATTTGAAAAGCTGACAGGGATCAAAGGTGCTTTCCGTACCCGTATTGCTTATGTTGTGCAAACCAACGGCGGCAAATTCCCACACGAATTGCGGGTTTCTGATTACGACGGCTACAACCAGTTTGTCGTTCACCGTTCGCCACAACCTTTGATGTCACCAGCCTGGTCTTCAGATGGTAGCAAAATTGCTTATGTCACTTTCGAGAGTGGTAAGTCAGCACTGGTTATTCAGACGCTGGCTAATGGTGCAATCAGACAAGTGGCTTCATTCCCTCGTCATAACGGTGCGCCTTCTTTCTCACCGGACGGGACTAAACTGGCTTTCGCGTTATCTAAAAGCGGTAGTTTGAACTTGTATGTTATGGACTTAGGATCTGGTCAAATCAGCCAGGTTACTGATGGCCGTAGCAATAACACTGAACCAAGCTGGTTCCCGGATAGCCAGAATCTGGCCTATACCTCGGATCAGGGCGGTCGTCCACAAGTGTATAAAGTGAATATTAATGGTGGTGCACCACAGCGAATCACGTGGGAAGGTTCTCAGAACCAGAACGCAGATGTGAGTCCTGATGGTAAGTTCCTGGCATTGGTTAGTTCTAATGGTGGGGCACAACACATCGCCAAACAGGATCTAGAAACGGGAGCCGTTCAAGTATTAACGGACACGTTCCTGGATGAAACGCCTAGTATCGCGCCTAACGGCACCATGGTTATCTATAGCTCGACACAAGGGCTGGGAGCTGTGTTACAGCTGGTCTCGACTGATGGGCGTTTCAAAGCGCGTCTTCCGGCAACTGATGGACAGGTCAAATTTCCTGCCTGGTCGCCGTATCTGTGATGCATGTGTAAATACGTATGTATGGCAAACTATAAAAGGATCAAAGAGATGCAACTGAACAAAGTGCTAAAAGGGCTAATGTTGGCTTTGCCAGTTCTGGCAATCGCTGCGTGTAGTTCTAACAAAAGCGCAAATAATGACCAATCTGGCATGGGCGCTGGCACTGGTACAGAAAATGGCAGCAACTTGTCTTCAGAAGAGCAAGCTCGTCTTCAGATGCAAGAACTGCAAAAGAACAATATCGTTTACTTCGGTTTCGATAAATACGATATCGGTTCTGACTTCGCTCAAATGCTGGATGCACATGCTGCATTCCTGCGTAGCAACCCATCTTACAAAGTTGTTGTTGAAGGCCACGCGGATGAACGCGGTACGCCAGAATACAACATCGCGTTGGGCGAGCGTCGTGCAAATGCTGTGAAAATGTATCTGCAAGGTAAAGGCGTTTCGGCTGACCAGATCTCTATCGTTTCTTACGGTAAAGAGAAACCAGCAGTACTGGGCCATGACGAAGCAGCGTTCGCTAAAAACCGTCGTGCAGTTCTGGTTTACTAAGAGAATCGCATGAACAGTAACTTCAGACGTCACTTAGTGGGTCTGTCGTTACTGGTTGGCGTAGCGGTCCCATGGGCCGCTACTGCCCAAGCGCCAATCAGTAATGTCGGCTCCGGCTCGGTAGAAGATCGGGTCACTCAACTTGAGCGTATTTCCAACGCTCACAGCCAACTATTAACTCAACTTCAGCAACAGCTATCCGATTCGCAACGCGATGTAGATAGTTTACGCGGTCAGATCCAAGAAAATCAGTACCAGCTCAATCAAATTGTTGAGCGGCAAAAACAGATCTACCAGCAGATGGAGAGTCTGAGCGGTGGTCAGGGGGCGCAGGGTTCAGCTTCTGCGGCTACTGGTGCTGCGACAGATAATTCTGCGGCTGGAAGTTCCGATACTGCTGCCGCAGGCGCAGCGGCTGCTACAGCGGCACCTGCAGCAAGTACTGGTGATGAAAACAGCGATTATAATGCAGCCGTTTCTTTGGCTCTTGAGAAAAAGCAATTTGATCAAGCGATCACTGCTTTCCAAGGTTTTGTGAAACAGTATCCAAAGTCGACTTACCAGCCTAATGCCAACTATTGGTTAGGGCAGTTGTATTACAACAAAGGTAAGAAAGACGACGCTGCATATTATTATGCTGTTGTAGTAAAAAATTATCCAAAGTCTCCAAAAAGTTCAGAAGCGATGTTTAAAGTTGGGGTGATCATGCAGGATAAAGGCCAAAGCGATAAAGCGAAGGCGGTTTATCAACAAGTGATCAAGCAATATCCTAATACTGATGCTGCTAAACAGGCACAGAAACGTTTATCTGCTCTTTAGCCATTTTCGAGTCCAGGAATTGGTCATATTGACTAATTTCTGGACTTTGGCGAGTGAAGAACAAGCAGTTAAACGCTTCAACAGAAATTTAAGTTGCACTGTGAAGAGAAATTAGTAATATATGCCGCCGTTGCCAAGACAACTTGTAAAACGTTAAAGCAGCAGGAAATTATAGTAAGCAGCACACATAATGGGTCGTTAGCTCAGTTGGTAGAGCAGTTGACTTTTAATCAATTGGTCGCAGGTTCGAATCCCGCACG
>NZ_JAZGQE010000220.1:0-6812 GCF_048593885.1 Yersinia sp. 1252 StPb PI
ATAGATTATTATTCTAATTTATTGGCTTACTTATGGAATATAAAACTAGTAAAAGAGTCTTGCACAACATGCCAATTATTCATGCTGCTAATTGTGGGTATTATGGCGCTTTCTCTCCTTTCCGACGTTTAATTGGGCAAAAATAGCATCTTATCGCTATTTTCCTAACGCTATTGAACTGAAAAGTAGTTGCATTGTAAATTAATTGTGAATTAAGTCACGACCTGACATTAATATGTTGGCTAGATTTTTCTGCTGAGTTAATTTTCTGTCAACAGAATATTGTGCTTTAGGTGTTGTTTGGGGGGAGGATGGTATGCGCATTGTCATTTTAGGAAGCGGTGTGGTGGGGGTAGCCAGTGCCTGGTACTTAGCCAACGACGGGCATGATGTTACGGTGATTGACCGTCAGCAGGGGCCCGCGCAGGAAACCAGTGCCGGTAACGCAGGTCAGATATCGCCGGGATATGCGGCACCTTGGGCCGCGCCTGGGGTACCTCTGAAGGCCATTAAATGGATGTTCCAACGCCATGCGCCGTTAGCAATCCACCTTGACGGCAGCAGCTTCCAGCTACGCTGGATGTGGCAGATGCTGAGAAACTGCGACACTTCCCACTACAGGCTCAACAAAAGCCGTATGGTGCGTCTGGCAGAATACAGCCGCGACTGTTTAAAAGAGCTGCGTGAAGACACTGGTATTCAGTATGAAGGCCGTCAGGGGGGAACACTGCAACTGTTCCGTACCGAACAGCAATTTGATAACGCCGCCAAGGATATTGCGGTGTTAGATGATGCGGGGGTGCCATATTCACTGCTAACGGCTGATCAACTGGCAACGGTGGAACCGGCATTGGCGAAAGTTGCACATAAACTGACCGGTGGTTTACGTTTACCTAATGATGAAACCGGCGACTGCAAACTGTTTACTGAACGCTTAGCCCAAATGGCCGAGCAGGCTGGGGTTAAGTTTGTGTTCAATCGCTCGGTGGATAAATTGCTGGTGGACGGTGACCAAATCGCCGGTGTGCTGTGTGGCGACGATATTATTAACGCAGATGCCTATGTAGTAGCCTTCGGCGCTTACTCTACGGCGCTGTTAGCCGGGCTGGTCTCGATTCCTGTTTATCCACTAAAAGGTTATTCACTCACGATTCCTATTACAGATCCGGCCTCGGCACCTTTCTCCACCGTGCTGGATGAGACCTACAAGATTGCCATTACGCGCTTTGATGACAGGATTCGGGTTGGGGGGATGGCGGAGATCGTTGGATTTAATACTCAATTGGCACCAGCACGTCGTGAGACGCTGGAAATGGTGGTGGGTGATTTGTACCCTCATGGGGGCAATATCAGTCAGGCCACGTTCTGGACCGGGCTGCGCCCGATGACACCTGATGGTACGCCCATTGTCGGGCGAACCTCACTGAAAAATCTCTATTTGAATACCGGCCATGGCACCTTGGGCTGGACCATGGCCTGTGGGTCGGGTCAATTATTGGCTGATATTATGTATGGGCGTCGCCCAGCGATTCTGGCGGATGATTTATCGGTCGCGCGTTATAGCGCGGGCTTTCGGCCACTGAATATCACGCCCTTACACGACATTCACCCTGTGCGCTAAAAGGCGCCGATTGATCATTACAGCCCACTGCCGGGCTGTAAATAATTGAATACCGCCCAAGAAGGAAAAAGCATGCCTCGCCCGATATCCGCTACGCTTCATTTATCTGCTTTGCGCCATAACCTCAGTATTGTTCGTCGTCTGGCCGGTGCCGCTAAAATTTGGTCAGTGGTGAAAGCCAATGCCTACGGCCATGGTCTGGCCCGCATTTGGCAAGGGCTGGACGCAACCGATGGCTTTGCGTTATTGGATTTAAATGAAGCGATAATGTTGCGTGAACAGGGCTGGCAAGGGCCTATTTTGCTGCTTGAGGGGTTCTTTCGTGCGCAAGATATAGTCCTTCTCGACCATTACCGGTTAACCACCGTGGTACACAGTGACTGGCAGCTTGACGCCATCAAAGCGGCGCGGCTGAGCACACCACTCGATATTTATTTAAAACTTAATAGCGGCATGAATCGCTTAGGTTTTCCCATCGGGCAGGCAGAGGCTATCTGGCAATGGGCTAACAGTATAAATAACATCGGCAAGGTGACGCTAATGAGCCACTTTGCCAATGCAGATAACCCTATTGGTGCCAGCGAGCAATTCACGCTGATTCAGCAGGCCAGTGGGCATCTGGTGGCTGCGCGCAGCTTTGCCAACTCGGCGGCAATATTGCGCAATCCTGAAACCCACTTTGATTGGGTGCGGCCTGGTATTATCCTCTATGGCGCGTCACCCAGTGGCGATGTAAACGATATCGCTGGCATTGGATTGCGCCCGGTAATGGAGCTGCACAGCGAAATTATCGCCATACAGACGCTCTCAGCAGGGCACAGTGTTGGCTATGGCAGCCGCTACAGTGCCACAGGCACACAGCGCATCGGTGTCGTCGCTTGCGGTTATGCCGATGGTTACCCACGGCTCGCTCCCAGCGGCACGCCCATCAGGGTGGATGGCATACTGACTCATACGGTGGGGTCGATTTCAATGGATATGCTAACCGTAGATTTGACACCCTGTCCGCAGGCGCAAATGGGGAGTAAAGTTGAGATCTGGGGGAATAATCTGCCAATCGATGATGTGGCGGCGGCGGCAGGCACCGTGGGGTATGAGTTGATGTGTGCACTGGCGAGTCGCGTTAGCGTCATCACCGAGCGCACTTAGGTTGTTTCTAGTTTATTTTCTGCAAGTTACCACGGACATGCTTACTGGCACGGCGTGCCTGCCAAGCCAGTAGACACCCTGCCAGCATTACGATGGCGAGCGATAATTTAGGCTCAATTGGTAAGGACATTGCCAGCAAGCCTAACCCAGCTCCCCCGGCCATTTGCACAAAACCCACCAGCGCGGAGGCGACACCGGCTTCATTGGCATACGGCTCTAATGCATAACTGGTGGCTGGCCCCATCATAAAGGCTAAACCGGCACAGGCACTGGCAACGGGTAACATATACACCAGCCAGTGTTGCTGTATTTCTGCCGACAGTTGCGTCAGACCAAATAATAACCCCAGACACCCCAGCGCCATCAACAGGCTGCCGGTCATCAGGCAGGTAGGGCGGCCGATTTTTTGGATAATACGGTTAGCAATAAAACTGACCGCCATGATCCAAAAGCCATTGGCGCCGAACACCAGTGAGAACTGTAATGGGCTGAGTCCTGCGCCCACCATCAATACGTTGGGTGCCAGCGAGACATAGGTTAAGGCCATGCCCATAGCGCCCGCGTTCACCAGTGCGAAAATCAGAAAACGGTCATCACGTAAGATGCGCAGATAGTTCTTTATCGGCAAGCCCTTAACGGCTTGGGTACCCGCTGGCCGTGTTTCTGGCAGGAAGATAATTATCAGAATTAATACCAGCAAACCATATAACGCCAGGAACCAGAATGGGGCGCGCCAGCCAAAGGCTTCCGCCAACAAACCACCGAGCAAGGGAGCCAATGCGGGTACGATATTTAACGTCCCATTAAGGAAACCAAAAGCGCGCGCGGCCTCATTACCGTTGAGGCGGTCACGCACCCCACTGAATGCCACTACCGCAGTACAGCAAACAGCGACACCTTGTAACAGGCGAGAACTGACAAACATCAGCGGGCTGACTGCCAGTGCAGCCATCGCGGCCCCCAGCATGTAGAGAATAATACCGATGATGGCTATGGGTTTACGCCCATACTTATCGACTAATGGCCCAGCAATCAGCTGACCAATACCCAGCACCAGAATAAACAAGGCAATAGTGGATTGAATCAGCGACTCGCTACTGTTTAGCCCCTTGGCTATCGCGGGAATCGTGGGTAAGTAGAGGTCGATGCCCAATGGGCCGAGCAGAATCAGGCTTAACAGCAGAAAAAGAAATTTTTGCATAACAAAAAAACAACATCCAGATTGCAAAGGCGACAAGAATAAAGAATTTATCGACGAATGAAAAGGTTAGCCATCGCCAACCAAACGATAGTGACAATGTCACCTATTGGTGTTCTAAATCGACTAATAGGGTACTACAACTAATAATTAATCTCTTGTTATTGATTAGCTACTGGTAGTGCGATGCTCTAACCACTGTTCTAGTTTCACGGCAGGTAATGCCTCGGAAAAAAGAAAACCTTGGCCTATTTGATAACCTTGGCGGCTCAATAATGTACGTTGTGCCTCGTTTTCTACCCCTTCGACAATCACTGATAGTTGCAAACTTTCACCAATACGGATCACCGCCTCACTTAATGTTCGGCTGGTTTCGTCATGCTCAAGATCATGGACAAAACTTTTATCCAGTTTGATTTCATCAAGATCCAAATGGCGCAGATAACTCAGACTGGAATAGCCGGTACCAAAGTCATCCATTGATAAACGCACACCCAGTCGATGAATTTTTTCTATCGTGGCAAAAATCGCCGGATTATTTGCAATTAATATGTCTTCGGTGATTTCCAGCGTGAGATCCTGCGGCGGCAAGTGGTAATGCTGCAAGATATGCAAAATCATGTCCGGCAAGCCTGGATTATGGAAATTGGTTGGCGATAAGTTCACTGAAACCGAGGGCACATCAATACCCCGTAAACGCCAGTCCGCCAACTGTTGACAAGCCGTCTCAATCGCCCACAGAGCCAGTTCGTTGATCAGCCCGCACTCTTCAGCAATAGGAATAAAACGCTGTGGGGGAATGTTCCCCAGTATGGGGTGAACCCAGCGACTAAGGGCTTCCACACCATATAGGTGCCCATCTTTTAACATCACTTGTGGTTGATAAAATAACTCAAGAGACCCGATATGAAATGCATGACGCAGAGCATCTTCCATATCCTGGCGCTGTTGATTGAGATTATTCATCTCTGCACTGAAGAAATTGAAATGACCATGTCCCATATTCTTGGCTTTATGCATGGCAATGTCGGCGTGATTCATCAGCGCATCCATTTCTAAACCATTTTCAGGATACAAACTGATCCCGACACTGGCCGAAGGAATAATATTGACGTTGGCTATCTGACAGGGCTGAGACAGCAGACTGAGCATTTTCTCAACCTTCACGGTAGCCTGCTGCATGGTGCAGGGGGCTAAAATGATAATAAACTCGTCGCCCGATAAGCGGCCGATAATGTCACTTTTGGGCATGTCGTTGCGCAATCGTTGGGCAATCAAGGCAAGTAATTCATCACCGGCGGCCAGGCCGAGTGAATCATTAACTTGTTTAAAACGATCCAGATTAATGATTAATACTGCCAGCGTGTAATCCATTTCAGCGGCAAGGGCGATAGCTTGTTTGGCATAAACCAGAAACTGAGTGCGGTTAGGCAAGCCAGTCAGGGAATCATAAAAAGCCAAATGCTGAATTTGCTGACGTGATTGCTCCCGTTCCATCGCCAACGAGCACAAATTTGCGATTAATTTGACCAACTGATGGTGGAACTCGCTGGGGCCTCGCGCTTCTTTGTAGTAAAAGGCAAATGTGCCCAGAACATCCCCCTGGCTCGACAGAATAGGCGTCGACCAACAAGCTAACAAACCATGGGGTAGAATTAGGTGCCGATAGTTCTCCCATAATGGGTCAGTGGCAACATCATGGACTTCAACCGGTTCTTTACGAAATGCGGCGGTGCCACATGAGCCAGATACCGGGCCAATAGGCACACAGGCCAGCGCCGCAGTATAAATCAGGGGGAGGTTGGGCGCCGCGAGATGGCTGAGGTAGTGGGGCCCGCTGGCTTGCAAAATACTGGCGGTCACCTCGGGGGCAATCCGCTCAACCTCGTGGCACAGCAAAGACATCACTTCTTCCAGTGGCCGCTCTTTAACCAGTGCTTCCAGTACCTTATATTGCAACACTTCATACATTTTGGTCAGCGTGATATCAGTCAACACGCCAATGCTATAACTCGGTTTACCCTGCTCATCAACCAGCGAGTTGATAATGGCGGAACACCAATGCGGTTGTTTGTCTTTACTGTAGAACAACTCTTTGGGCAGTAATTGCTGATGTGAATTTGGCGAAGTGGAATCAATTAACCCCAGTTGTTCAGGATGTGCACTCTGGAGTAAATCGACCATGCTCTGGCCCAGAGCCTGTTCGGGTGTATAACCGAATAACTTAGTAAATCCTTGATTAATATAAACTGCTTGTTGCCCGTGATCACTATTAGCGGCAATAAACATTGCGCTGTCGCTGCGATCAGTTAATTGGGTTAAAAGTTCTACCCACTCTTGAGTGGCTTTTTGTTGCTCAATTAAAAAAGTAATATCCTTAGCGATTTTCACCATCCGGGTAACGCTACCTTCTGGGCCTGGTACCGGCTGATAGATGGCGGCCAGCCAGACCGTGGATCCGTCTTTGTGCAATCGCTCAAAACGGCCCTCAACGGATTTCCCCGCCAGTAAAGATTTCTTCAGTGTCTGATACTCGTCGCTACTGGCATATTGTGGATGGCAAAACATAAGATGATGTTGACCAATGACTTCATCACGTTGATAGCCAAAATAATCAAGGTAGTTTTGATTAACCGCAATTATGCGACTGTTGAGATCAAACTCAATGATGGCTAATGAGCGGTCCAATGCACTTAATAACGCACTACTTTCGTCGTATTCAGACTGCGTGGCATCCTGCGATGCTGCTGTTTTTTTGGGCTTCATGATAAATTCCTATGTAAAAGAAGCGCTTGGCAGTCGTGTTACGTAAATGAATTACCGCTGTAACCATTGAAATAGCAC
>NZ_JAZGQE010000221.1:0-6788 GCF_048593885.1 Yersinia sp. 1252 StPb PI
TTATAGTAAAATAAATAAATGAAATGTGACAACCAGTCTGATTTAATACCAATCTTTAAGATTTGTTCCCTTGTTTCCAGTTCCATTTAAGATAAATATATTCGTTTAGCTTTTAGTTCGTGTGCGCAAAAAAGAAACATTATAACGTTCCTAAACCACCGATTGTTAAACAGTAAACTGGTAACTGTAGAGCCAGAGGCGGTAGCGTGTCTGTTAACTGACCTAACCCGTGATGACGACCCTGCAGATCACGCCTTCACGCATAAATTTAGTCCAAATATTGCAAAGTAAGAAGTGGACAGTTAACGTGAAAATAGTGGTCACCAGTGAAGCTGGTTTATTGAACCTGTCTTAGTTAGCCATATCATTAATAACACATGCGGCGCTGCAGTTGATGTCGATAAATTAACCTCTGCAAAAAGATCTGAGTTACTGATGGAAATTGAAAACAGCGTTCGTTATGCCATCGCACATGTAGATATCTGTGGCGCACTGGCAATGATGTGTATTCTTCTAGAACATCAATCTGATGTTATTACGCACTTGGCTGCGGAGATTCATGTTGAAAGCTTTATTATCAGGCCCAAAGCCTCTATTGATGCCGAAATCATTTGTATATATATTCTACTTGCCGCAGTCCGTAACTACTGTTCTGAACTGGAAGAAACGTACAGATGACATTTTGTTTCCATCATATTTCAACTGATGAATCTTACGGTGACTTACCACACCTTAACTCAGTGTGTATTAGAGCTGCGTTATCGTTACATACTGAACTAACCACTTATGTACCTAGCTGCCAGTATTCTTCTTTGAAAGCATCCTGTGACCACATGGCTTGTGTCGGGTGCCACACTTACGCTTTGCCTACTATTGTGACTAATTATCCCAACAACGATGGTCCGTATCATTCGTCTGAACAATTGATCACGCTGATTATATTTAATGTGCTGTTGGTTAAACCGCTATCAGCTTACCGCAATTGTGAGCAGACTCGTAATTGGCTGTATGTTGAGGATAGTATGTGTGCACTTTATAAAGTAGTAGAGAAAGGCAAAAACTGCGAAGCTTATAATATCGCTGGACTCAATAAGTGTCAAAATATCGAGGTTGCGAATAATATCTAGAGTACCCTTGATGCTGCAATTAGCAAAAAAACAGCAAGTATATAGAGCATCTGCTCCAGATGATTATCGTCCTGTGTACGAGCTGTATTACATAGTTGATATATCAAAATTAAAATATAGATTCTGCAAGCGGCCTTTGAATAAGGTCTTACCAAGACTGCTCACTAGTACTTAAATAATAAAATGGTAGCAGTACGCAATGAAGGGTCCATATGTAGGAGATGTACCCATCAACGAAGGAAAAATAATGAAAGGCATTATACTCGCGGGTGGTACCGGAACACGACTGTATCCGATTACTTTGGGTGTTTCTAAGCAACTTTTACCTGTTTATGACAAGCCAATGATTTACTACCCATTATCAACACTAATGCTTGCCGGTATTAGAGATATACTGATTATTACGACGCCGGATGATAATGCAGCGTTTAAACGAATGCTTGGCGATGGTAACCATTTAGGAATCAATATTGAATATGCGATTCAGTTGAACCCTGAAGGACTAGCGCAAGCATTCATAATTGGTGAGCAATTTATCAGAGATGATACTTGCTGGTTAGTCTTGGGTGATAATATCTTCTATGGCCAGTCGTTCAGCAATACTCTTAAAAAAGTTTCTGCAAGGCAGAGTGGAGCCACGATATTTGGTTATCAAGTGAAAGATCCTGAGCGATTTGGTGTTGTTGAGTTTGATAAAGACTATCTAGCCCTTTCCATCGAAGAAAAACCATTAGAACCTAAATCTAATTATGCAGTTACAGGGTTATATTTCTATGACAAACATGTTGTAGAATTCGCAAAGCAGGTTAAGCCCTCACATCGTGGTGAGCTAGAAATTACATCAATTAATCAGATGTATCTTGATAAAGGTTTGCTAAACGTTGAACTACTTGGGCGTGGGTTTGCGTGGTTAGATACCGGAACCCATGCCAGCTTGCATCAGGCATCTTCATTTGTTCAGACAATAGAAAGTGTTCAAGGACTTAAAGTAGCCTGTCTTGAAGAGATCGCATGGCGTAATGAATGGCTTACTTCTGATGATCTTATTATGCTAGCTAAACCTATGTTAAAAAATGATTATGGCTGTTATTTAATGGCTCTAGTAGAGGGTAATTTGAAAGGAAAATGATGCGGATACTTATCGTAGGATGCAATGGCCAGGTTGGGCGTTGTCTCACGAACAAACTTGAGAATAAAGCAACTATACTAGCTGTTGATCGTAATAAGCTTGATATAACTAACAATGACTTAGTTAGAGGAGTGGTGGCTGAGTTTAAGCCTGATTATATTATTAATGCAGCAGCACATACTGCCGTTGATAAAGCTGAAGATGAAATTGAGCTATCATATGAAATAAATGCTAAAGGGCCAAAGAATTTAGCATCAGCTGCAAATGAAAATGCTGCTGTATTGATCCATATTTCTACTGACTATGTTTTTGATGGTCAAAATGAAAATGAGTATACAGAGGATATGCCAACAAATCCTCAGAGTGTTTATGGCGAGAGTAAATTAGCCGGAGAAATAGCTGTCACAAGTAATACAGATAAGTATTTAATATTGCGTACCTCCTGGGTATTTGGCGAACATGGTAATAACTTCGTCAAAACAATGCTGCGTCTAGCACAAACGCGAAATGAGTTAAATATTGTATCCGACCAATTTGGTGGACCGACTTATTCTGGTGACATTGCAGATGCAATTATTAAAATGATTGTTCATATTGAGTCTGGGAATGTAACAGAATGGGGGGTTTACCATTTCTCAGGTGCCCCTCATATAAGTTGGGATGATTTCGCACGAATTATTTTTGCTAAAGCATACGAGCACCAACGGCTAGCTTGTATCCCAAAAGTTAATAGCATTCTGACTAGTGCGTATCCTACTCGTGCAAAAAGGCCAACTAATTCTAGGCTGAATTGTCATAAAATTAAGCAAAAATTCAATATTGATTGTAGTGATTGGCAGAATGCTTTGAATAATATTAAGGAGTATAGGTAGTTTTATGAAAATAATTGATACGAAAATAGCTGATGTAAAAATAATTGAACCTATGGTATTTGGTGATGAACGTGGTTTTTTTATGGAAACTTGGCAACAAGCAAAATTTGAAGAGTTAGTCGCTAAAAAAAAGTGTTACTTTGTGCAGGACAATCATTCAAAATCTAAAAAAGGGATCTTGCGTGGGTTACATTATCAAACTAAAAACACACAAGGAAAACTTGTTCGTGTTATTAACGGCGAAGTCTTTGATGTAGCAGTAGATATAAGAAAGGATTCTCCAACTTGTGGCGAATGGATTGGTGTTTTTCTTTCTGCTGAAAATAAACGACAACTTTGGATTCCTGAGGGTTTTGCCCACGGATTTTACGTAACAAGTGAAGAAGCCGAATTTGTTTATAAATGTACTGATTATTATAACCCACAACATGAACAATCTATCTTGTGGAATGATAAAGAGCTAAACATTGAGTGGCCAATACATCAAAACTTAGTCTTGCTATCGGAAAAAGATCAGTCTGGGCAATTATTTAAAGACTGTAATTTACTGTAACTAAACAAAGCGAATTAAATGAAAAGCTATCTTGTAGAAATAGTCAATAATAAGACGTTGATTTATCAAATGACAAAGCGAGATATATTAAGTCGCTATAAAGGTTCTATAATAGGCATGGGGTGGTCATTTTTCACTCCATTATTGATGTTGGCTGTATATACTTTTGTTTTTTCGGTTGTGTTCAAGGCTAAATGGGGTGTAGGTGGCGAAGAGAATAAGGCCTCATTTGCAGTGATACTATTTTCCGGAATGGTGGTTTTTAACATATTTTCAGAGTGTTTTAATCGCTCAGTCACCCTGATAACAAGTAATGCGAATTATGTCAACAAAATTGTTTTCCCTTTATCAATTCTTCCGATAACAATACTTCTTAGTAGTTTGTTTCATGCTGCTATAAGCCTAGTGATATTACTCTTGGCTAGCATTATACTTATGGGTGAAATACATTTTACCTTGCTCTTATTACCGGTTGTTTGGTTGCCGTACTTAATCGCTCTGGTCGGAATGATGCTGATATTATCCTCTGTAGGTGTTTATTTACGGGATCTGGCACAAATTACTGGTGTACTGACAACAATTCTGATGTTTACTTCGCCTTTATTTTTTCCCCGTTCAGCACTGCCAATGTCATTGCAGCCTCTATTAATGCTTAATCCTTTAGCCTATTTTATCGAGGTCACTCGTGACGTTATTGTTTGGGGGAAAGCGCCGCAGATAGTACCTTTAGCAATATCCTACATTGCATCCCTAATGTGTCTACATTTAGGATACATTTGTTTTGAGAAGTTACGGAAGGGATTCTCTGATGTCATCTAATACTACGATCTATGTAAATAAAGTCAGCAAATGCTATTTTATTTACGATAATCCAAAGTACAGGTTGATTGGCCCATTTATAAATAAAATCAGAAAACTCATTGGGGCTCGTGAAAAAAATTACTATAAGGAGCATTGGGCACTCAAAGATCTAAATTTTTGTATCGAAAAAGGCGACTCTGTAGGAATTGTTGGCAAAAATGGTGCCGGTAAATCAACATTACTACAGATGCTGACTGGAACATTGTCTCCAACCGAAGGTACTATCAAGGTTAATGGGAGGATTGCTGCGTTGTTGGAGTTAGGAGCAGGGTTCAACCCGGAGTTCACTGGTCACGAAAATATCTATATGAATGCCAGTATTCTCGGCTTATCGAAAGAAGAAATAGATTATAGGTACGATGAAATAGTTAGTTTTGCTGAAATTGGTGATTTCATTAGTCAGCCAGTTAAAACCTATTCATCCGGTATGTATGTTCGATTGGCATTTGCTGTTGCAGCAAATATACAGCCAGACATTTTAATAATTGATGAGGCACTAGCTGTTGGAGATATTAGATTTCAGCTTAAATGCTTAAAGCATATGAATAAGTTGAAGGAGGATGGTACGACTATTTTATTTGTGTCGCATTCTCCTGAGCAAGTTAAACGCTTTTGTAATAAAGCGATTTGGATTGATGGAGGAACAATTCGTGCATCCGGCACAGCAAATGATGTATGTGACCAATACAATGATTTTATGTATCAAATACAACATTCAGATAGTAGCGGCCAGGATAATCGATGTGCCGGGGCACCAGCTAAAATCTTATCAACAAAAATAAGTTCGAATTACCTTAAAACAGGCTCAAATCTGTCTCTGACAATCGAGTATGAAGTCAATGACAATGAAGTTGATGGTTTAATGGTTGGTGCTGCATTATATTCTTCAGAAAGAAAATATCTATATGGGATTAATACTGGCTTAGACGGAGTTATTATTTCAAATAAGAAAGGTGTTCATATAGTTGTATACAACATTCCAAATATTCCTCTTCTTCCTGGTACCTTTAGTTTTGATGTCGGTCTCATGGGGGACAGAAGTTTAATTGGGTTTGATTATATTACTGATGCTGAAAAATTCACAATCTATAATGATTACGAAGGCGAAGGAATTATCAAAATAGAACATGAATGGTTCCAACCGCCACATATTTAATGAGAATACAATGACTGACAATCATAAATACAGTAGAAACCAGTTAGGCATGAATGAAGATTCACTATACGTTGTTTCTTCCTACATTGAAAATATGACCGAAGTCTTGGACGTAGGTTGTTATGAAGGCGCTTTAGGCCGTTTTTTGATTTCAGAAAAAAAATGTATTGTTGATGGTATTGAATATGAAGAGAAGGCAGCAGAGTTAGCTAGAGAATATTATCGAGATGTTAGAGTTGTTGATCTAAATATCGGTAATGTTTTTGATACTATTAGTAAAAAATACGATTATATAATTTTTGCCGATGTGCTAGAACATTTATATGACCCAAGCACTGTGCTAAAAAACAGCTTGGCATGTCTAAAAGATAAAGGTCATATTATTGTATCCGTACCAAATGTTGGATACCAAGGAGTGCTCGCTGAATTATTAAATGGTGAGTTTCAATATAGAAAAACTGGAATTTTAGATAAAACACATCTTCGTTTTTTTACCAGAAAAAGTTTGAAGCGAATGATTTCTGAATCTGGACTTTCAACGAGAAGTATACGCGATGTAACTCTTGCCAATAATGATTCTGAGTTTGCAAAAAATGCTTCTATCGCAAACTCACAGGAATTGAACCAAGTAATTAATAAATTCCCTGATACTGATGTATATCAGTTTGTTGCATCATGTGCACTTTGTGAGCAAAAAGATTATGTTATAGAGAATCTATCTAATCGCATTGATTTAGATAGGGGGTTAAAATATAAAGCCAAATTATATTGGCGAAAGGGTAATGATTCATATAATGAAGGTCAGAGCATATCACTATATATGCCTTACACTGATGACGATACCTCACTAAGTTTTGAGATGCCGAATGTTCTCGATTTTACAGAAATAAGAGTTGATATTTGTGAAGAACCGATGTGTTGCCATATATATGGAGTAACTGTAAAATCATTTAAGGATGAAATATTAAATATAATTCCGCTATCTGATATTTACCCAAGTAACCAGTCAACAAGAATGTCATCTATAGGAAGTGATAACCATGTAATATATAGTTTTTCAGATGATGCTGCTTTTAGTTTTAAATTAAAT
>NZ_JAZGQE010000222.1:0-6745 GCF_048593885.1 Yersinia sp. 1252 StPb PI
ATATCAGTTAACGCGATTAATATTAAAGTAGATGATAATTGGTATGGAACCATAGCAGAAGATAAAATTAATGGTAATGGAGGGAAAGGATTATCCAGTTTTGCGCAAGCCGCATATTTAATTAGTCTTCCTGTCAATGTTTGTGTTAAAGGTAAATATCTGCGGGGGGTGGGGGGAGTTGATTAAGTTTTCGCTCAGGACAGCCGGTGATAATCCTCTGCGCTGAACGAAGTATTTTCTACTGATCACTGTCGCCACTCAAAATAGCGTGTTTCTTTAACATGCCGCGTAACTGATGGTAGGTTAGCCCGAGTAAACTGGCGGCTTTACGTTGATTAAATCGTGCCTGTTCCAAAGCATGTTTTAACATCTGCTGTTCACTGTGATGTAACCATTGCTTTAGATCGAGGGGCAATTGAGGTAATGCCGCCAGGTGATCATCGACAACTTCTGGATCTTTGCTTTCAGAGACTTGCCGCACAGCAAAAGGATTGATAATAATATTATCCAATGGCTGACTACTGCTGCCATGGCGATAGACTGAGCGCTCAACCACATTCTTTAACTCACGGACATTCCCCGGCCAACGGTATTGCAGTAATTGCGCTTTTGCCGCAGAGGTGAAGCCCGGAAACAGTGGTAAACCTAACTCTCGGCACATCTGGATGGCAAAGTGTTCAGCGAGTAACATGATATCTTGCTGGCGTTCACGTAGCGGCGGTAGTTGCACCACATCAAAGGCGAGCCGGTCCAGCAGGTCGGCGCGGAACTTGCCCGCCTGCGCTAACGCGGGCAAATTGTCATTAGTAGCACAAACCAATCGTACATCCACTTGTAGTGGCTGACTGCCGCCAACGCGCTCCAGATGACCATACTCAATCACGCGCAGTAACTTTTCCTGTACTAGCATGGGGGCTGTTGCCAGTTCATCCAAAAAGAGGGTACCCCCATCCGCGCGTTCAAAACGCCCTAAATGGCGCTTCTGAGCACCGGTAAACGCTCCCGCTTCATGACCAAACAATTCTGAATCGAGTAAGTTTTCATTCAACGCGGCACAGTTAAGTGAAATGAACGGCCCCTGCCAACGGTTTGATAAATAATGCAACCGATGAGCAATCAGCTCTTTACCGGTACCTCGCTCACCAATCACCAATACCGGCTTATTCAGCTTTGCCAGCCCGGAAACTTGCTCCAGCACTTCAACAAAAGAGTTTGCTTCGCCTAACAGGTTTTCTAATTGCTCGCTCATGATGAAATTCGCCAATAGTTGGTTAAAACACTCACTTTACATTCTATCTTAATTTAAGCAGAAAATATTTTTTTGTTATTTTTCAACTTATTAAAACTCATGAAAAGTTGGCACGACTCTTGATAATAGTTATTGCACAAGAGTTAGGCGAATGGATGCAACCAGACGCCACTATTTCAGAAAGCCATTAAGTCAAAGAGGACATACATTATGGGTATTTTTTCACGCTTTGCCGATATCGTGAATGCCAACATCAATACATTGCTGGATAAAGCGGAAGATCCACAAAAATTAGTACGCCTGATGATTCAGGAAATGGAAGATACACTCGTCGAAATTCGTTCAACATCTGCCCGCGCATTAGCTGAGAAAAAACAGTTGTTGCGCCGCATCGATCACAGCGCAAGTCAGCAGCAAGAGTGGCAGGAGAAAGCCGAGCTGGCACTGCGTAAAGATAAAGAAGATTTAGCCCGCGCAGCACTGATTGAAAAACAAAAAGTTATTGCACTGATTGATACACTGACCCGTGAAGTGGCTACAGTGGAAGAAACACTGAGCCGCATGAAACATGAAATTAGCGAGTTGGAAAGTAAGCTAACTGAAACCCGCGCCAGACAACAGGCGCTGACCCTGCGCCATCAGGCTGCTGCGTCATCTCGCGATGTGCGCCGCCAGCTCGATAGTGGGAAACTCGACGAAGCTATGGCACGTTTTGAGCAATTCGAGCGGCGTATTGACCATATGGAAGCTGAGGCTGAAACTGTGGGGGTCGGCAAACAAAAGTCGCTGGAAAGCCAGTTTGCTGAACTGAAAGCAGATGATGAAATCAGTAACCAGTTGGCCGCCCTGAAAGCGAAAATGAATTCGGCTGAGTAATGGTCTTGATCCATTTGCGTAAGCCCTATCTTTTGCTCTGTCTTATCGCTTTAGTGGCGAAAATATATCGAGCGGGCCGTAAGTAATAAAGCGGCCTGCCATAATTAAAATGCGGATACCCGCCAGATGATTAAGGGGAACGAATGAGTATCCTGTTTCTTGCCATACCACTGACCATTTTTGTGCTGTTTGTCGCACCTATTTGGTTATGGCTGCATTACAGCAATCGCCAGCAAAGTGGCGCTCAGCTTAGTCATCAGGATATGCAGCGCCTATCACAGTTAACTGATGATGCTCGCCGGATGCGGGAACGGATTCAAACATTAGAAGAAATTCTTGATGCGCAACATCCGAACTGGAGGCAGTCATAATGGGCGATGTTTTTAAAAATAATATGTTAAGTGGCAAAAAACTGTACCGGGTGCCAGAAGAGGGGATGATCAAAGGGGTGTGTGCTGGTCTGGCCCACTATTTTGATATTCCAGTACGATTGATTCGGGTGATGGTGGTGTTATCCCTGTTCTTTGGTTTGTTTGTTTTCACTATCGCGGCCTATATCGTACTGACTTTTATACTGGAACCGGTCCCCGCAGCCAGTTTTAATGGGCAGCATGAAGCAACGCCTCGTCAGCTTCTGGATCAACTAGAGTTTGAGTTGGGCGCCGGGGAGCAGCGTTTGCGCCAGGTAGAGCGCTATGTCACCTCTGAGACTTTTGGTGTCCAGAGCCGTTTTCGCCAGTTGTAGTGTTACCAATTATTGCAGCCGGGAATGTTGCCCATAGATGTTACTTACCTATCCATATAGCCTGCCGGAGGGCAAAAGATGAACAATAATCCCGCCCGTTCACGTGCAGGTGTAGTATTAACGTCACTGGTTAAAATTATCTTTACTGTTGCATTGGCCTATGGCCCGGCCAGTGCGGCTGGCTTGATAGTAAAGAGTGTGAGCCGCAAGCCCCTGCGTTGGTTGCTGCTGATGCTGCTAGAGCCAATGTTAAAACGCGCAATGCAGGCAGCTGCTGGCCAATTTGCCAAGGAGAAGCATGAAACGACTGCAAAATGAGATTACGTCTTTGGTTAATCGTGGGATGGATCGCCATCTCCGCTTAGCAGTAACCGGCTTGAGCCGCAGCGGGAAAACTGCCTTTATTACTTCGTTAGTGAATCAATTACTTCATGTCCACAGCGGTGCACGTTTGCCGCTGTTTTCGGCTGTGCGCGAAGAGCGGCTACTGGGTGTAAAACGGGTGCCGCAGCGTGATTTGGGTATTCAACGTTTTACCTATGATGAAGGATTGGCGTCTTTATATGGCACACCGCCAAACTGGCCAACTCCAACCCGTGGCGTCAGTGAAATTCGCTTAGCATTGCGCTTTCGTTCTGGTGATTCGCTTTTGCGCCACTTTAAAGAGACATCGACACTTTATTTGGAGATTGTCGATTATCCCGGTGAATGGTTACTGGACCTGCCTATGTTGGAACAGGACTATTTAAGCTGGTCCCGCCAGATGGCGGGCCTACTACAAGGGGATCGCGCACAGTGGGCCAAACCTTGGCTAACATTGTGTCAGCAGTGTGATCCGTTAGCACCGGCAGACGAAAACCAGCTAGCGGCCATTGCACAGGCTTATACCGATTATCTTATTCGCTGCAAGAATGAAGGCCTGCATTTCATTCAACCCGGGCGGTTTGTCCTGCCTGGTGATATGGCTGGTGCGCCTGCACTACAGTTTTTCCCGTGGCCGGAAGTGAATGAACTGAGTGAATCACGGCTGGCGCAGGCGGATAAACATTCCAATTTGGGTATGTTACGTACCCGTTTTAGCTATTACTGCAACTCGGTGGTGAAAGGTTTTTATAAAGAGCATTTTGTCCGATTTGATCGACAAATTGTGCTGGTGGATTGTTTGCAACCCTTGAACAGCGGGCCGCAGGCATTTAACGATATGCGCCTGGCTCTGACCCAATTAATGCAGAGTTTCCATTACGGAAAACGAACATTATTCCGTCGCTTATTCTCGCCGTGTATCGATAAGCTGATGTTTGCGGCGACTAAAGCGGATCACGTGACGGCGGATCAACACGCGAATCTGGTATCGTTACTCCAGCAGTTGGTGCAGGAAGCCTGGCAAAATGCTGCTTTCGAAGGGATCAGTATGGATTGTGTTGGGCTAGCATCGGTACAGGCGACAGAAAGTGGCATAGTCGAACATCAGGGGCAAAAAATCCCTGCATTGCGTGGCCATCGCCTGCTGGATGGTGTACCGCTGACGGTATTCCCGGGGGATGTCCCGGCGCGTTTGCCTGGTCCGGCATTCTGGCAGCAACAGGGTTTTCATTTTGATGAATTTCGCCCACAAGCGGTGAATGTTGATAGCCCATTGCCCCATATTCGGCTGGATGCAGTGATGGAGTTCTTATTGGGAGATAAGTTGCGATGAGTGAGCCGTTGAAACCACGGATAGATTTTGAACAGCCTTTGCAGCCTCTTGATGAGCCAGTATTAAAAGCAGCACAGGCTTTTGATCAACAAACCGCGCAGAACTTCTACCCTGCGGCACCTGAACTAGACGCTGAAGATGAAGAAGGGCGGGTGGAAGGGTTGGTGAATGCTGCGCTGAAACCCAAACGCAGTCTGTGGCGCAAAATGGTGACGGCCGGACTGGCACTCTTTGGTGTCAGTGTGATTGCCCAGTCAGTGCAATGGGTTAATCAGGCTTGGCAGCAGCAGGATTGGATAGCACTGGGGGCAACGACTGCCGGTGGGCTGATTGTGGTAGCTGGGGTCGGTTCGGTGTTGACCGAGTGGCGGCGTCTATACCGTTTACGCCAGCGGGCACAAGAGCGCGATGTCGCACGCGAACTTCTGGTGAGTCACGGTATCGGGCAAGGGCGCGCCTTTTGTGAAAAACTGGCGCGTCAGGCCGGATTGGAGCAAGGGCATCCGGCACTGCAACGTTGGCAGGCGTCACTGCATGAGACTCATAACGATCGAGAAGTGGTTGAGTTATATGCCAAACTGGTACAGCCAGCACTGGATAATCAGGCACGGGCAGAAATTAGCCGCTACGCTGCTGAATCAGCATTAATGATTGCGGTCAGTCCTCTGGCGTTGGTGGATATGGCCTTTATCGCCTGGCGTAATATTCGTCTGATTAATCGTATTGCCGCTCTGTATGGTATCGAATTGGGATATTTCAGCCGAATTCGGTTATTCCGCTTAGTGTTACTGAACATTGCCTTTGCCGGGGCTTCCGAATTGGTACGAGAAGTGGGTATGGATTGGTTGTCACAGGATTTGGCCGCTCGTTTATCGGCTCGTGCGGCGCAAGGGATCGGGGCGGGGCTACTGACCGCCCGACTGGGTATCAAAGCGATGGAGCTATGTCGCCCGTTACCGTGGCTGGATGGTGATAAACCTAAACTGGGAGATTTTCGCCGCCAGTTGATTAGCCAATTGAAAAATACGCTGCCGAAAAAAGACAAAGCTAAACCGTAATCAGTTGGCTATTTCAATCGCGGATCGAAGGCGAAGGAGAGTGTTTTGGCGGTACTCAAACAGGCCTGAAAATCTTTGTGGCGTGGGTTGACCAGCATATTGTGTTCTGATGGCACCAGTGTGGACGGGACCAGTAATCCAATTGATGATTCTGATGCCAACCACTCGGTGCCGATATCCATCGTAGCGGCAGGTGCGGGGTCGTTACGCCAGTCAATGGGCCAATCCTGTGGCTGTAACAGCATGATATTGCTATCATCAATCTCAATTTGAAATAATTCAAACTCACTGAGTGTTGAGCTGTCTTGAATATGCACCAGTGTTTCCAGCATTGCCAGTGACACACTACTGGCTAAATAGATGGCAGCGTGGCCTTTATGATTCCAGCGGCCGCCATAGATTTCAGCGCCATAGCCGGTCCAGGTTGAAGCAAGATAACGGCGCATCACAATGCGATAGAGCATCATAAGTATTGCCCCGTCGGGTTGCCAGTAATTGTGAACTTATCCATGTCATCTTCCCTATAGAACTTTTATCCTTCCTGGCACTCAGCTATGAAAATACACCGTGTTCCAGCCGGCCAATTAAATCACAGATTTCTAGCGCGCCGGTTTCGGTCTCCAGCAGTGAGTCAGGGCTGCGATGCCCAAGCCCCTTAATTGGCGTCGACATCCAGACGATGGCTTTGCCTTTATCACCACCAAATAGATCAACGGCGGCATCCATTACTCGCACGAAACGCGCAATTCGCTCGCTCTCTTCCGGGGTAAAACGGCCATCATGGGTGCGTCTACGGGTTAGACTACGGCTGGGAATACCGGTAGCACGCAATACTTCAGATTTAGGTATGGACGCCCAGAGATGGATGCTGTCGATGACATCGACAGAAAAACCCAATTTGATGCTATCCACCAATACCGTGCCACGACTGGCCGGCAAACCAATTTCACGCCAGAGCGCCCCTGCCTTGGCTGTGGGGGTAGGCTGATAAGCTCTCATGTAACCTCCTCGGTCATATGGCTACCTCTACTATAGCCAGTTGGCCGATGGAATGCAAAGTGTCACCTCACCTTGACGAAGGGACTGATACAGTCAGGCATTATATTATTCTGAATTATTCT
>NZ_JAZGQE010000223.1:0-6744 GCF_048593885.1 Yersinia sp. 1252 StPb PI
AGATTAAACATTCTATTATTTATATAGGTTGAATTTATATCCCACTTAAGGTTTATTGACTCCATGTTGCCAAACACGCCCTGACCATCGGCCGAATTCCAATCTTGGGCATCCAGGTTCGCATAATATTCAAAACTGGAGGCACAATAAAAGCATTATGATAAGGATTCGCACTGGCGCTCGAACGTGTTTGCCGATATAAAGGGTTGGGTATAAATTCATTAGCTATAACTTTGCCCTGACGCAACAGGTATGAAGCTGCTGACATAATTTGTTCTGCTAAAATTCTTCTATGCGCCATCCATTCCGATAAGAACGGTGAATAACGAAAAATACGGTGAAGTTTCTGTTGCATACCACTCGGACCCAGTCGTAATAAAAAATCCAATGTATAATCTGCGCTATACACATTACTATCACCTCTTATCTGATAAATATAATCCAATACATCTCTGCCCTTTGTCGTTGGTGTTTTTTTCAACACTCGCTCTAAATAATAATAAGTAAACCCTTTATCTGCTGTGATAGAAATAAATGCACTATCCGCTGATGTAATATGGTCACCACGGCAACTGCTGCCACTAAGGTGTTCTAGTACAATATCATTATCACCTAAAGAGTAAAAACCATGACTGAATATTTCTTGATGGTCGCGGGTATCCACACGCAAAACAACATCCGGCGACTTAGCCCAACCATTCATATTTACCACACCGAAAATAAATAATGAAATCATTAATTGATATCGGCTCATAACACCTCCATACTCTATAAACCCAGTTTGGTTGCTAATATCTTTCAGGTGTGAATATAGCAATTGGCCTATTGATGTTATAGCTCAAAAAATCTGGTCACATAAATGATAAATATAACTTAAAATGAAACGTTTAATCGGGCATCGATACCCATAATATATGAAAGGAAATTAATAGCGGCAGGCAAAAAAAAAGCCAGCACCCGAGCTGGCTTAAAAAACACTGGAAGCAATGTGAGCAATGTCGTGCTTTCCTGTCTAAAACCAGAAGCTACTGGCCTTATCTCGAAGAGCAAAATGATGATAATGGTTATCAATAGCACTTGCAAACACTTTGTTGAGAATTTTTCTCATTCCCGCACTGATTATGATGGAATTATACTCAATTACAGCATCGAACACCGCCGCTGCCCCCCATTGCTCTCACTACATCCTCGCGTATAAACAACAATTTGCTGTTTATTCACCTCGATTGCTGCAACAACCAGCAGACAGTGCAGTTGTTTTACTCAATGGATTGGGGGGAGTGTCAGATTACGGTACACTAAGAGTATTGCTTACTTACTGCGAAGCGTTTATGCGTGCTTTACTTATTTGCTTGCTGTCGTTGTCTTGCCTTGCGACACCAGCGCTGGCGCAACCCGCCCCGGCCCCTCAACCTGCTCAACCGCTGCCGGATATCCGCCAACGTGGCTTCGTCTATTGTGTCAGCGGGATACTCAATACCTTTAATCCGCAGATGGCCAGTAGCGGATTGACCATCGATACCCTGGCAGCACAACTTTACGACCGCCTACTGGACGTTGACCCGTATACCTACCGTTTAATCCCTGAATTAGCTGAAAGTTGGCAAGTGTTGGATAACGGCGCGACGTATCGTTTTCATTTACGTAAAGACGTCCCCTTCCAGACCACCGATTGGTTTACCCCAACCCGGATGATGAATGCAGATGATGTGATATTCAGCTTTCAGCGGGTATTTGACTCACAACACCCCTACCACAATGTCAATGGGGGCGAGTACCCTTACTTCGACAGTTTACAATTTGCCGACGCAGTGCAAAGTGTCAAAAAACTGGATGATTATACGGTTGAATTTAAGCTGAAGGCTCCAGATGCCTCCTTCCTTTGGCATCTGGCTACCCATTATGCACCAGTACTCTCTGCCGAGTACGCCGACGTGTTGACCCAAAAAGGCCGACAAGAGCAGATCGATCGTGAGCCTGTGGGGACCGGTCCCTTCTTGTTGAACGAATATCGCTCCGGGCAATACATTCGTCTGTTCCGTAACAGTGATTATTGGAAAGGTTTACCGCGCATGCCGCAGGTGGTTATCGATCTGGGTGCGGGTGGTACTGGCCGCTTATCCAAACTACTGACCGGCGAGTGTGATGTGTTGGCCTATCCTGCGGCCAGCCAATTATCCATTTTACGAGATGACCCTCGCCTGCGCCTGACACTGCGCCCGGGGATGAACGTAGCTTATTTGGCATTCAATACCCGTAAGCCACCACTCAACGATCAGCGGGTGCGGCAGGCGATCGCATTATCGATTAACAACCAGCGATTAATGCAGTCAATCTATTACGGTACCGCTGAGACCGCGGCGTCTATTTTACCTCGTGCATCATGGGCATACGACAATCAGGCCCAGGTAACCGAATATAATCCAGAAAAAGCTAAAGAGATTCTAAAACAGCTTGGATTGACTCATTTACAACTCAATCTATGGGTGCCGACCGCCTCGCAATCTTATAATCCCAGCCCATTAAAGACGGCGGAACTGATTCAGGCTGATTTGGCTCAGGTGGGGATTACGGTCAATATCGTGCCGGTCGAAGGCCGATTCCAAGAGGCGCGGCTGATGGAGATGAATCACGACCTGACGCTGACGGGGTGGTCGACAGACAGTAATGACCCGGACAGTTTCTTCCGCCCGCTATTAAGCTGTGCGGCAATTCGTTCGCAAACAAACTATGCTCATTGGTGTGATCCGGCGTTTGATGAATTGCTGCAAAAAGCATTACGTTCCCAGCAATTATCCGCGCGTATTGAATATTATCAGCAAGCTCAGCGTATTTTGGAGCAACAATTGCCACTGTTGCCATTAGCATCTTCATTACGGTTACAGGCATACCGTTATGATATTAAAGGTTTGGTATTAAGCCCGTTTGGCAATTCTTCTTTTGCTGGCGTGTTCCGTGAGAGCAATGAGGGCAAAAAACCATGATTATCTTCACCTTACGCCGCTTATTACTATTAGTGATAACGTTGTTTATGTTGTCACTGGTCAGTTTTAGCCTGAGCTACTTTACCCCTCATGCGCCGTTAAATGGCGCATCCTTAATGGATGCTTACCGCTTCTATTTCAGTAGCCTGTTTCAGTGGGACTTCGGGGTTTCTAGCATCAATGGTCAACCTATTAGCGAGCAATTGCGTGAAGCCTTCCCCGCCACTATGGAATTATGTGTGCTGGCCTTTACCCTGGCTCTATTTGTTGGTATTCCGCTGGGGATTATTGCCGGTGTGATGCGCGGGAAATGGGCTGATATCGCCATCAGTTCTGTCGCATTACTTGGTTTCTCAATTCCTGTATTCTGGTTGGCGCTGCTGTTGATGTTGTTCTTTTCACTGCATTTAGGTTGGCTGCCGGTTTCTGGCCGGTTTGACCTGTTATATCAAGTGAAACCGGTCACTGGTTTGGCTCTGGTCGATGCATGGCTATCACCTTCGCCGTATCGCAAAGAGATGATGCTCAGTGCTGTGCAGCATATGATCCTGCCCATCACCGCACTGGCGGTGGCCCCAACGACCGAAGTCATTCGCCTGATGCGCACCAGTACCGATGATGTTATCGGGCAAAACTACATTAAAGCCGCCGCCACTCGCGGCCTATCACGCTTTACCATTATTCGCCGCCATGTGCTACATAATGCATTGCCGCCCATCATTCCAAAACTGGGGTTACAGTTTTCCACCATGCTGACATTAGCGATGATAACCGAAGTGGTGTTTAACTGGCCGGGATTGGGCCGTTGGTTGATAAACGCCATTCGCCAGCAGGATTACGCCGCCATTTCTGCGGGGGTAATGGTGGTCGGGTCGTTGGTTATCGTCATTAACGTCCTGTCAGATATTCTGGGTGCAATGATGACGCCGCTAAAGCATAAGGAATGGTATGCCCTTCGATAATGTCTACCGTGAGAAGAAAATGCCCAGCCCGTTGCTGTATACCTGGCGGCTTTTCTATGGCGATGCCTTGGCAATGGTGGGCTTCTACGGCGTACTCGCCCTCTTGGTGCTTTGTGTGTTGGGCAATACACTGGCACCCTATGCCCTTGACCAACAGTTTTTGGGCTACCAACTGCTCCCGCCTTCTTGGTCGCGCTATGGTAACGTTTCGTTCTTCCTTGGCACTGATGATCTCGGCCGCGATATTTTAAGCCGATTATTGGCGGGAACCGCATCGACTTATGGCTCGGCACTATTAGTCACACTGGCTGCGGCGCTGTGTGGCGTGATCCTTGGTGTATTTGCCGGTATCACTCACGGCTTTCGCTCCGCTATTCTTAATCATGTGCTGGATACCCTGCTCTCTATTCCGTCGCTGCTGCTGGCCATCATTGTGGTCGCTTTTGTCGGGCCGAGTTTAGAACATGCCATGTTCGCGGTTTGGCTGGCACTGCTACCCCGAATGGTGCGAACCATTTATAGCGCCGTACATGATGAGTTAGATAAAGAGTATGTTATTGCCGCCCGTTTGGACGGGGCTTCCACCCCTCATATTCTGGCTTATGCTATTTTCCCCAATATTGCCGCTGTTTTGGTCACTGAATTTACCCGGGCACTATCAATGGCAATTTTGGATATTGCTGCGTTGGGCTTTTTGGATTTAGGCGCGCAATTGCCCTCACCGGAATGGGGGGCGATGCTGGGGGACTCACTTGATTTAGTCTATGTCGCCCCGTGGACCGTGATGTTGCCGGGTGGCGCGATTTTAGTCAGCGTACTGCTCGTTAACCTGTTGGGTGACGGTATGCGCCGGGCAATTAATGCGGGGGTGGAATAATGCCGTTACTTGATATTCGTAACCTCACCATTGAATTTATGACCTCTGAAGGGATGGTCAAAGCGGTTGATCGCATCAGTATTACCCTGACTGAGGGTGAAGTCCGTGGCCTGGTGGGTGAATCCGGTTCCGGTAAGAGTTTAATCGCCAAAGCTATCTGTGGGGTCAGTAAAGATAACTGGCGCATTACCGCTGACCGTTTTCGTTTTGACGATATCGATCTGTTGCAATTGACCCCACGCGAACGACGCAAGGTGATCGGCCATAATATCTCGATGATTTTTCAGGAACCGCAATCCTGTCTGGATCCCTCAGAAAATATTGGTCGGCAATTGATACAAGCGATACCGGGCTGGACCTATAAAGGTCGCTGGTGGCAACGTTTTCATTGGCGCAAACGGCGGGCAATTGAGCTGCTGCACCGTGTAGGGATTAAAGATCACACAGATATTATGCGCAGTTATCCCTATGAGCTGACTGAAGGTGAATGCCAAAAGGTGATGATTGCCATTGCACTGGCTAATCAACCTCGGCTGCTTATCGCCGATGAACCCACCAATGCCATGGAACCCACCACTCAGGCACAAATTTTCCGTCTGCTGGCGCGACTTAATCAGAATAACAACACCACTATTTTGCTGATAAGCCATGACTTGCAGATGATGAGTAAATGGGCGAATCGGGTTAACGTGCTGTATTGTGGCCAAACTGTGGAAAGTGCCGTTTGCGAAGACCTGCTGGCCGCGCCCCACCACCCTTATACTCAGGCGCTGATCCGTGCCATGCCCGATTTTGGCCGCTCCCTGCCACATAAAAGTCGCTTAAATACCTTGCCTGGGGCTATTCCATCACTGGAGCATTTGCCCGTTGGTTGTCGCCTTGGGCCTCGCTGCCCTTATGCGCAAAAAACCTGTATTGAAACACCGCGCTTGCGGCTGGTAAAAAACCACGCCTTTGCCTGCCACTTCCCCTTAAATCTGGAGGAGCAATAATGGCAGAGACTCTGCTCGAAGTCCGTAATCTGAGCAAAACCTTCCGCTACCGCACCGGGCTATTTCGTCGTCAGCATGTGGAAGCGGTCAAATCGGTCAGTTTTACTTTACGCGAAGGCCAGACCCTGGCGGTGATTGGTGAGAACGGTTCCGGTAAATCCACCTTGGCAAAAATGCTGTCGGGCATGATTGAACCAACTGATGGTGAATTGCTGATTGACGATCATCGCCTGTCCTACGGTGATTATGCTTACCGCAGCCAACGTATCCGTATGATTTTTCAGGATCCGAGCACCTCACTTAACCCGCGTCAGCGCATCGGCCAGTTGTTGGATGCGCCACTGAAATTGAACACTGATTTAGACGCGGTGGCTCGTGAGCAACGAATCTATCAGACCTTGCGGCAAGTGGGATTACTGCCTGATCACGCTAACTATTATCCACATATGTTGGCGTCCGGCCAGAAGCAGCGTATCGCACTGGCACGGGCACTTATCCTGCAACCTAAAGTGATTGTTGCCGATGAAGCACTGGCGTCTTTGGATATGTCCATGCGCTCACAGATTATTAATCTGATGCTGGAATTACAGGAAAAACATGGCATATCTTATATTTATGTCACCCAGCACTTAGGCATGATGAAACATATCAGCGATCAGGTGATTGTGATGCATGAAGGGGAAGTGGTGGAGCGTGGTAGCACGGCCGAGGTGCTGGCATCCCCGCTGCACGATCTGACTAAGCGGCTGATTTCCAGCCACTTTGGTGAAGCTTTAACCGCCGATGCCTGGCGGCGGGACTCAGGCCATTTCTAAGCGGGTTTTCTGCCCTACCATTTACCGCCACGATGCCCCATTCCGCGCTCACCTCAGCGCGGATTTTTTCCTGCTTCTTTAGTCATTTATTCGCTAACGTAACAACATTTTTGT
>NZ_JAZGQE010000224.1:0-6656 GCF_048593885.1 Yersinia sp. 1252 StPb PI
ATTTTGTGATTTATGTCTTGTTTATGGCGTTGCGTAATGCATTATTTCTGAAAATTAAAGTGAGTGCTGTACTCCCAGCAGCAAAACGATGCTTTTTTTGACTGGATGAGGCGTACCTTCCTCGCGGTGCTGCATCTTCGTGCATTTGCCTCTAAAAAGTGCGGGAAAAGCGCACATACAGTGCTATCTCCCGTTACATCTCCTTTTCCCATTACTCAAAGTGCGGGTATTTCCGTTGTTCAGCGGTTATCTATCATTTGGTACAAACATTGCTTTAGCCATAGACCGCACTATTACCATTAAATTTCTTTGATAGGGATAAGGTATGTCACAGGCGAAACAAGCACCGGAATTAAAACGTACGTTGGGCAGTTTTCAATTATGGGGTATTGCCGTCGGGTTGGTGATTTCCGGCGAGTATTTTGGTTGGAGCTACGGATGGGCGCAAGCGGGAACATTAGGGTTCCTGTTTACCGCTCTGGGTGTGGCCGCGATGTACACGGCATTTATTTTTAGTTTTACCGAATTAACCACCGCTATTCCTCATGCCGGAGGGCCGTTTGCTTACGCTCACCGCGCTTTTGGCCCAACGGGTGGCTTTATTGCTGGTCTTGCGACGTTGATTGAGTTTGTATTTGCTCCTCCCGCCATTGCCATGGCAATTGGTGCCTATATTAATGTTCAATTCCCAGCAATTGACCCAAAGTGGGTGGCGGTTGGGGCCTATCTGATATTTATGTCATTGAATATTCTGGGTGTCAGTATTGCTGCAACCTTTGAACTGTTGGTGACGATATTGGCTATTTTTGAGTTGCTGGTATTTATGGGCGTGGTCGCACCAGGCTTTGAAATCAGTAACTTTGTCAGAGGCGGTTGGGCTGGCGCGGATACATTCAGTATCGGGTCATTATCGGGGATTTTTGCCGCTATTCCCTTTGCTATTTGGTTCTTTTTGGCGATTGAAGGGGCTTCGATGGCCGCAGAGGAAGCAAAAGAGCCACAACGTACCATTCCGCGCGCCTTTATTGGCGGTATTTTGACCTTAGTGGTGCTGGCATTAGGTGTGATGGTATTTGCCGGTGGGGTGGGCGACTGGACTAAGCTATCTAATATCAACGACCCACTGCCACAAGCAATGAAAATTATCGTTGGCAGCGACAGCGGTTGGTTACACATGCTGGTATGGCTTGGGCTATTTGGTCTGATAGCCTCATTCCATGGCATCATTATGGGTTATTCCCGCCAGATTTTTGCTTTGGCCCGCGCCGGTTATTTACCTAAGCCGCTGGCCAAAGTAAACCGCCGTTTCCGTACCCCACACCTGGCTATTTTGGCCGGTGGTGTTGTCGGGATTGGTGCTATTTTTTCTGACTCGTTGATTATTATTGGCGGCATGCCACTGACGGCAAATATTGTCACTATGTCGGTGTTTGGTGCCATCGTGATGTATATCATCTCAATGTTGTCATTATTCAAACTGCGACAAACAGAGCCACGCCTGACTCGCCCATTCTCCGCGCCGTTCTATCCCTTTGCGCCAGCATTGGCGTTAGTTTTGGCGGTTGTCTGTCTGATTGCGATGATCTATTACAACCCGCTGCTGGCTCTGATATTCGCTGGAATGATGTTGGTCGGTTATATTTATTTTCGTCTTACCCACCGTTCACGCGCTACTGCCGCATTTGATCCACAGCTCAGTGCTGCCGAGTGATCCATTCTTGCTATTAATGTCATCATTGTTCAGGCTGTTTATGCAGCCTGTGCAACTAAGGGACGCAGTATGTACCAGACAACACTGAGCCATCGTAGTTACCACTTTGGCGATTTACGTGATTTGATGGCTAAAGCTTCACCGGCACGTTCGGGTGATTATCTGGCGGGCGTTGCGGCAGAAAGTGCTGAAGAACGCATGGCTGCCCGTATGACGCTGGCAGATCTGCCGCTAAAAACGTTTTTACAGCAAATGCTGATTCCTTATGAGCAGGATGAAGTCACACGGCTGATTATTGATAGCCACGACCCGCAGGCTTTTGCGCCAATAGCGCATCTGACCGTCGGCGATTTTCGTGACTGGTTACTCAGCGAGCAGGCCGACAGTGTGGTGTTAGCGCAAGTCAGTGCTGGTATCACCCCAGAAATGGCCGCCGCGGTAAGTAAAATAATGCGTAATCAGGATTTGATTCTGGTGGCGAAAAAATGCCGTGTTATTACCCGATTCCGTAACACTATTGGCCTTGCCGGCCACTTAAGTGTGCGGCTACAGCCCAATCACCCCACGGACAGTTTGCCGGGTATCGCCGCCAGCATGCTTGACGGCCTGCTGTATGGCAGCGGTGATGCTGTGATTGGCATCAATCCCGCCAGTGACAGCTTGCCATTGTTAGAAAAACTTAATTATATGCTGGATGACGTGATAAGCCGCTTTGAGATCCCCACTCAATCCTGCGTATTAACGCATGTTACTAACACGATTAAGTTGATTGAACGCGGAGCACCGGTTGATTTAGTGTTTCAGTCTATCGCGGGCAGTGAAGCTGCAAATGCCGGTTTTGGCATCAATCTGGCCTTGTTGGAAGAAGCACACTGTGCGGCATTGAGCCTCAAGCGAGGCACTGTCGGTGACAATGTGATGTATTTTGAAACTGGGCAGGGCAGTTGTCTCTCCGGTAATGCCCATTTCGGGGTTGATCAACAAACCTGTGAAGCGCGCGCTTATGCGATTGCTCGTCGCTTCTCACCGTTACTGACTAATACTGTCGTCGGGTTTATCGGGCCAGAATATCTTTATGATGGTAAGCAGATTATCCGTGCCGGTTTGGAAGACCATTTCTGTGGCAAGTTACTGGGTGTCCCACTCGGTTGTGATGTCTGCTATACCAACCATGCTGAGGCGGATCAGGATGATATGGATACCTTGCTGACCTTACTGGGGACCGCTGGACTGACCTTTATGATGGGGGTGCCGGGAGCTGATGACATCATGCTTAATTATCAAAGTACGTCGTTTCATGATGCGTTGTATATCCGGCAATTGCTCGGTCTGAAACATGCACCAGAGTTTGGTCTGTGGCTAGAGAAAATGAATATTATGGATGCTCAGGGGCGCTTGCGTGATACCGCGGCCAATCATCCGTTATTAGCACAGTTGCCACCTATGGGGGCATTCTGATGAGCGGAAATGAGATAATAAATGGGGTGTTACATCGCAATTCGTGGGCGGCTTTGCGTCAGTTTACGGCGGCGCGCATTGCTCTTGGCCGTACAGGAGCAAGCTTGCCGACTGAAGAGCTGTTGAAATTTGGTTTGGCACATGCACAGGCACGTGATGCTGTGCATCAGCCGTTTATCAGTGAAGATCTTGCTAATCAACTGGCAGATTCAGGATTACGGACACTTACCGTCAACAGTGCTGCGCCAGATCGTGCAACTTATCTGCGCCGCCCGGATCTTGGCCGAAAGCTATCGTCGCAAAGCCGTGAACAGTTGTGTGCATGGCCTGATAAGCAAGCCGACATCCTGTTGGTCATTGGTGACGGTCTGTCATCAAAAGCGGTACATCGGCAGGCAATCCCTTTGGTGATGGCCTTACGACCTTATTTGCAAACGCTCGGCTTATCACTGGCCCCGATAGTGTTGGCTCATCAATCACGGGTAGCATTAGGGGATGATGCAGGGGAGTGTTTACAAGCCAAAGCGGTTGTCATGTTGATTGGTGAAAGGCCGGGGCTTTCTTCCCCGGATAGTTTGGGGGTTTATATGACTTGGGGGCCGAACACGCGGCGGTTGGAGTCCGAGCGCAATTGTATTTCTAATATCCGGCCAGAGGGGTTGGATTATCCTCAGGCGGCTTTTAAGTTAGCCTGGTTGTTGGAGCAATCTTTCCAACGGCATTTATCGGGGGTGCAGCTTAAGGATGAAAGCGATAACCCGGCATTGTACGGGCGGGTAAGGCCAATTTACCCACTGACAACATAAGCAGTATATCTGGCTGGATATTTACGACATAATGGCGGAAATGGCTATTTTTTGTGCCTTTAATCCGCTATCTAACATGCATTTTGGATAATGTTAAGTTATTCTATCTAAATGTTGCAGGCCGCTCTATCCTACACATCGCCTCGCTTTACAACTATTCTTATAAATATCTCACTAAATTTGAATTTTTTAACAGGTATTACTCCGCGTCATCATTTTCATGCTTTATGCAGTGGAGCTATTGGGAACATAAGGAAGAAACAATGGGACTACGAAGAAAGAGTGTTAAACCTATGCAACTCAATGATATTACAATCATTGATGATGCAAAACTGAAGAAGGCAATCACCGCAGCGGCGTTGGGCAACGCCATGGAGTGGTTCGATTTCGGGGTGTATGGTTTTGTCGCTTTTGCACTTGGCCAGGTATTTTTCCCCGGCGCTGATCCCGGTATTCAGATGATTGCTGCACTGGCGACTTTTTCCGTTCCTTTCTTGGTTCGGCCCCTTGGTGGCTTATTCTTTGGTGCGTTAGGTGATAAATATGGGCGGCAAAAAGTCCTGTCTGTCACCATCATTATTATGTCGGTCAGCACCTTCTGTATTGGTCTGATTCCCTCTTATGCCTCGATAGGTATTTGGGCACCGATATTATTGTTATTGGCAAAACTGGCACAGGGTTTTTCGGTTGGTGGCGAATATACCGGAGCCGCTATTTTTGTGGCTGAATATTCACCCGATAGAAAACGTGGTTTTCTTGGCAGTTGGTTGGATTTTGGTTCCATTGCAGGTTTCGTATTAGGCGCTGGAGTCGTTCTGCTCATTTCGAGCATTGTGGGTGAAGCCAGTTTCCTTGAGTGGGGGTGGCGTATTCCGTTTTTCGTTGCTGCGCCATTAGGATTAATCGGTATCTATTTGCGTCATGCACTTGAAGAGACACCGACCTTTCAACAGCACGTCGATAAAATTGATAATGATTCACGCCACAATATTGCCGAGCCACCTAAGGTTTCTTTCCGTGAGATTTTAACTAAACAATGGAAGAGCCTGATTATCTGTGTCGGGATGGTTATTGCCACCAACGTCACCTATTACATGCTACTGACCTACATGCCAAGCTACCTATCCCATAGTCTGCATTATTCTGAAGATCATGGTGTATTGATTATCATTGCAATCATGCTGGGTATGTTATTCGTCCAGCCTGTGATGGGATTAATGAGCGATAAATTTGGCCGTAGACCTTTTGTTATTTGTGGCAGTATTGGGCTGTTTATTCTCGCTATTCCCAGCTTTATTTTGATTAATAGCGGCATTATCGGTTTGATATTTTGTGGTTTGTTGATCCTGGCTATTTTGCTTAACTGTTTTACGGGGGTGATGGCCTCAATATTACCCGCAATGTTCCCAACCCATATCCGCTACAGCGCATTAGCTATCGCGTTTAATGTGTCGGTGTTGGTTGCAGGGCTGACACCAACGGCCGCAGCGTGGTTGGTTGAAACAACGCAAAATCTGTTTATGCCCGCTTATTACTTAATGGTGGTGGCGGTTATTGGTTTGGTTACTGGAGTATTTATGAAAGAGACTGCCAATATGCCACTGAAAGGGGCGACGCCAGCCGCGTCTGATCGGGCGGAGGCCAGAGAGATATTGCAGGAACACCATGATCATATCGAACACAATATTGACGATATTGATCAAGAAATAGCCGAACTTGAGAAAAAGAGAAAGAATCTGATCGCACAACATCCTGATATTAATTAATCAGTTTTGAGGGGTACGTCAGAGTGTTAATTTGATTTATATCAATAAAATTCATTTCTATACAATGGTTTACCTTTCTATTCAAATCTGTCTTTGACCCTCCCCCAAGGGGAGGGTTTAGATTATCAGTCATTATTCCAACTTATCTAGAACATTTCCTCTTACTGGAAGGATACCATGACAGTGAAAAAGACATTTGCAACAACAGCTCGACTGGCTATTGTTGCTTTAGCTGCGGTCACTTTTAGCCATTTCGCCGCGGCGACGACACAAACGGAATTTTTGGCTCAACATGGCTTAGCGGGAAAAACCACTGAGCAAATGATTGAGACCATCGATCAATCCAAACAAGAACGCCCTTTGGCATATTCAGCTTCGGTAACGAGTGCTGAACTCACCTTATCCGATGAACAACAGCGGTATTCTTTCCCCTTGGGTGATAAGTTCTATCTCTCATTCGCCCCCTATGTAAACCAAACTCACCCATGCTTCAATCACAGTTTGTCTGGCTGTCGTGGTGAATTGGCGAATAGCGCATTTGATGTGAAAATTACCGATAAAGCTGGGAAAGTTATCCTGCAAGATACACTGACCAGCTATCAGAATGGTTTTATTGGTGTGTGGTTGCCACGCAATACTGAGGGGACTATCGAAGTGAGTTATCAAGGTCTCAAAGCTGTATCACCTTTTGCGACCCAAGCTGAAAGCCAAACCTGCATGACAACATTGCAACTAAAAAAATAAACGACTTAACGGCAAATTTTAACAATCGACAGAATAATAATAACCAGCTTAGCGGCTGGTTTTTTATTTCCTCGTGGCTGGAATAATAGATGTTTTTCTTGCCACTCGCGAGTATTTTTTAAATTATTAAATCCTGTTTATACTCCTTATGGCGAGGGATAATACCTGGCG
>NZ_JAZGQE010000225.1:0-6604 GCF_048593885.1 Yersinia sp. 1252 StPb PI
CTAACAAATGCTGGTAATTTGAACACTATCGAGTGACCAAGCGCATGCCTTGGCAATGAGGAAATCTTCTTAGTTGCAGTTTGTGTGGCAGAGGGAAATTGTAAAAGGTATAGCGGTGATGCCCACAGTATCTATGTGAGCATCAGTTATAGCAGTCTTGCATGTGAAAAAGTAATCCCAAAGAATTGCATCACTTTGGTTTGTAATGAAAATTACAAAAAATATTCCCTTTTACCGCCAAGGAAATAAATCGACCCATAGCAAATGGCTATCCGCAGTAAGAGGCTGTAATTGCCCTCCCTTAATTGCAGGCAACCACCAACAGCCTTGCGAAGCAGTAAGTTGGTGTGTTTCGGTATGGCAAACAAGCCAGTTTCCCTTCACAACGTAGATCAACCCACTATGGGAAACAGGAAGTTTTTGTGCCGAACTCACCGACGATACCGATGCCTGCCAGCAACCGCGCCGCGTCATAATATTAAAGTCTTGACTACTCCCCCCTAATAAACGCGCATGAATAGGGATATCACCGGGGAAAGCAAACGGCTGCAACGGCTTGGAAAGAGTATGTGCCTCCCAGCCTGGGCTGGATAGTTCTACCCCTTCACCTGATAGCAGCGTAATTGACCGATCGATATCCGAAAACATTGAAAACGGGCCATCCTGTTCGATAGTAGCAATACTGGCACGCCAGGCAAAATCATCTCCACCAACGGGCCAACATGCTATTTCACGGGTTTCGCCGCCGCCATTTCGCCAACGGCTAACGGGTAAGCTGGCAAAATCAAAAAGGGTAAAGCTCATCAGACCTCCTGTTGACAGGCTTTCAATACCGTCAGAAAATCCTGTGCAGATTGCTGTTGCATTGGATGATATCTATCCACTATTACCGCTTTGCCTGCCACATAAACATCGCGAATTTGCGATTTGCCCCCCGCAAATAACCACCGATTCAACAAAGATGCCGATTTTGTACCAGCAATATAAGGATCATCGCCATCCAGTACTAACCAGTCAGCACGGTAGCCTTCTGTTAACTGACTAATTTTGCTGGCACAAGCCTGTCGTCCTCCAGCTAAAGCTTGGCTATAAAGCAAATCAGCCACGGCAGGATATTGCTCACTCGTCAGACGATTACGGCGTTGATCACGCAGGCGCTGACCATATTCTAACCAACGTAATTCTTCCACCACATCCAATGAAACATGGCTATCTGAACCAATACCCCAGTGCCCCTGATAATGCAGATAATCGACCCCAGGGAAAATACCATCACCAAGGTTAGCCTCGGTAGTCGGGCATAATCCTGCCACAGCCTGACTTTCTGCCAAACGAACAAGCTCGGATTTATCCAGGTGTGTCGCATGAATCAGACACCAGCGGCTGTCGACAGGCAAATGGTTATACAGCCATGCAACGGGGCGCTGCCCACTCCAATCCAGACAGTCGTTAACCTCCTTTTGCTGCTCAGCAATATGAATATGTACCGGTAATTGATTATCCGAAGCTTGTAGGATCTCCTGCATTTGGCTGAGCTCTACGGCGCGCAAAGAATGAAAACATAAACCTTGGTTTTGTAATGGCTGATTAGCCAATTGTTTACTAATGACCTGCTGCTGTTTGAGATAGCTATCGGTGCTCTGAATAAAACGGCGCTGCCCCTGCTGAGCAGGCTGAGCACCAAACCCCGCGTAGCTGTACAATACGGGTAACAATGTCATCCCGATACCCGCCTCTTGCGCTGCCTGACTCAGTTGAGCGGTCATTTCACCAAGGCAATTGTATGGATTACCTTCGGGATCGTGGTGTAAATAATGAAACTCTGCGACTTGCGTATAGCCACCTTTCAGCATCTCGATATACAGTTGACGGGCAATCACACCAACATCTTCCGGTGTTAATTGCTGTACCAGTCGATACATCAGATCTCGCCAAGTCCAGAAGCTATCCTGTGGGTTACCGGCGATTTCGGCTAATCCAGACATCATGCGCTGAAAGGCATGGGAGTGAAGATTCGGCATGCCTGGCACTATTGGGCCGGATAAAACCTGACAACCAGTACCACTGCTGCCGGTCACAATGCGCTGAATATACCCCTGTTCGTCAACAGTAATTTGTACGTTATCTGCCCATCCACTCGATAAGAAAGCACGCTCGGTAAAATAAACTGGCATAGCGATATCCCAATATTTTGTTCAGAGTCAAACGCGCTAAGCAGCAGCGGCGTCAATTAATTAAACCACTCACTTGTATATACATATACATACGCTAAATTCAACCGTAGACTTAGCATATAAATCTTTTATTTGACGAGGTTAACGCCGTGGCGGAACAACAAAAAGTCTTACAATTAAGTGCCGCAATGGACGATACTCCGGCGCCAATTTATCAACGGGTTAAGTTGGCCATTATCCACCAGATCAGAAGCGAGGTCTGGCAGCCCCATCAACGCGTTCCCTCAGAAAGCGAGCTCGTTGCTGAGCTGGGGGTCAGCCGTATGACTATCAATCGTGCGTTACGTGAATTAACCAATGAAGGTTTCCTTATTCGTATGCAAGGCGTGGGAACTTTTGTTGCTGAAGCAAAAGCGCACAGTGCCTTGCTTGAAGTTCATAACATTGCTGACGAGATAACCGCTCGTGGTCATCGCCACAGCAGTAAAATTCTGCAACTAGAAGCTCGCCCGGCAACCCCTGAAGAAGCGGTAGCGTTAGGGATCCTGCCCGGTCAACAGTTGTTCTACTCGCAAATTGTGCATTATGAGAATGACTTCCCTGTTCAAGTCGAAAATCGCTGTGTTAATCCAAGCACGGCCCCCGACTATATGAAGCAGGATTTCAATCACATAACTCCTTACAGCTATCTCACACAAGCCGCGCCTCTGACTGAAGGTGAACATATTGTTGAAGCCGTGATCCCGAGCCAGACTGAGCGACAACTGCTGCAATTGGATGAGCATGAGCCTTGTCTGTTGATTCGCCGAAGAACCTGGTATGGAAAAGTGGTCGTCACTGCGGCGCAATTACTGTATCCAGGCTCACGCTATCAACTCTATGGTCGTTTTACCCCACAAGGCACCGTGACGTCCTGATCAATTTTATTTCTCTGTGAGAACTGCGAAGTGTTACGCAATTGTTTAAATCTCTATCTTGCTGATAGTGACTTTATGCGCTAGGTTGTCCATGATTGTATATACAACTTAATTTCGCTGTGTACTCGCCATCATTAACGCTATAGCAACAAATAAATTTCGGAGCACTGACTTATGCCAGTGATTCAATCAGTAAGCAGCGCTGTGGCGGCGGGTACAAAGGGTATAGCTTGAAGGAGTGAGATGGTGTCAGTAATTCACTGTGACAGTTTGTGGTACGGTGCCGATATCGTGACCATGTGTGGAGGGGAATATCATCTGATACCGCAAGGAGCAATAGCGGTCACAGGCGGTAAAATAGTCTGGATTGGGCCACATAAAGAGTTGCCAGCACTCCATGCCTCACGTGAGATCGTCTTTCAAGGTGGCCTGATTACCCCTGGTTTAATTGATTGCCATACACATCTCGTCTTTGGCGGTGATCGCAGTGCTGAATTTGAGCAACGCCTTAACGGGGTCAGCTATGCAGAGATTGCCGCTAATGGTGGTGGGATTATCTCAACGGTCAGGGCAACACGGAATACCAGTGAAGAACAATTGCTCGAACAAGCTTTATTTCGGCTGAAACCTCTTCTTGCCGAGGGCGTGACCTGCATAGAGATAAAATCCGGTTATGGCCTTAGTCTTGAAAGTGAAATAAAAATGCTGCGGGTTGCCCGCCGTTTGGGTGAATTACTCCCCATTACAGTTAAAACAACCTGTTTGGCAGCACATGCTTTACCGCCTGAGTTTGCCGGCAGAGCTGACGACTACATTGATTTCGTTTGTAATACTGTCATTCCTCGGGTAGCTGAAGAGGGGTTGGCCGATGCCGTTGACGCATTTTGTGAACACCTGGCATTTTCACCGGCACAGGTCGAGCGCATATTCTTGGCCGCCCAGAAAGTCGGTTTGCCGCTCAAACTGCATGCCGAGCAACTGTCGGCACTTGGTGGCAGTACTCTTGCAGCAAAATTTAATGCATTGTCGGCCGATCATCTTGAATATGCCACTGAGTCAGATGTTCAAGCCATGGGCCATGCGGGTACTGTGGCGGTATTGCTACCAGGTGCTTATTACTTGCTACGTGAAACACAATGCCCCCCCATTGAACTGTTTCGCCAGTATGGTGTGCCAATGGCCTTGGCCAGCGATGCCAATCCAGGAACCTCCCCTGCGCTCTCTTTGCGTTTGATGCTTAATATGGCGTGCACCTTATTCCGTATGACACCGGAAGAAGCGTTGGCGGGTGTCACATGCTATGCCGCTCAGGCACTTGGTCTGCAAGAGACGCAAGGCACATTGGAAATTGGCAAACTGGCAAATTGGGTCCATTGGCCACTATCCCGCCCGGCCGAATTAGCTTACTGGCTAGGTGGCCAATTGTCTGCGACTGTCGTTTTCCAAGGAGAGGTTCGCCCATGAATCTAACTGACCCGTTAAGTTTTCACTCCGGTAAACTGCCTTTATTAATCAGCATTCCTCATGCCGGCACCCGACTAACCCCCGTGGTGGAGGCTGGCCTAACAGCTGCCGCACGCCCTTTATCAGATACTGATTGGCATATTCCTCGTCTCTATGATTTTGCCAGAAATATGGGGGCCAGCTTACTAATAGGTAATTACTCTCGCTTAGTCGTTGACCTTAATCGCCCAGAGGATGATCAGCCACTGTATACCACAGCAACAACTGGCTTATTCCCCGAAACGTTGTTCGATGGGCGACCTTGTTTTATCTCAGGTAAAACACCGTCGCCGCAGGAGCGTCAATCTTACCTGTTACATATCTGGCGTCCTTATCATCAGCAACTTCAATCCGAATTGGACCGGCTTAAAGCACAGTTTGGCTATGCATTGCTGTTAGATGCACATTCAATTGCATCAGTTATTCCGAGATTATTTGAAGGGCAATTACCCGATTTGAATTTTGGTACCAATAGTGGTGTCAGTTGTGACCCATCATTAAGCAAGCAATTAATTGAATGTTGTCAACATCAATCCACCTTCAGCCATATATTGAATGGGCGCTTTAAAGGTGGTCACATAACTCGGGCATATGGTCTGCCTCAGAATCAGCAACACGCCGTGCAACTGGAATTATCCCAGTTAAACTATATGTCTGAAACTGAGCCTTATCACTACCGACCTGAGCGAGCCACGCATTTGCAGCAGTTACTCGAACAGTTAATTCATATCATGTTGTCATGGGGTGAACAGCACTATCAACGCTGAAACATAACATTCCACTCACTGAGTTTTCAGTCGGTAATAAATGTAAAAAAGGCGGGGTTAAATCCCGCCTTTTTAATTCACCTATTTCCGACACAGAAAAGGGTAATAATTACTGCTAAGTTAACTTAGAAACGGTAAGTCAAGTTAACTGCAACAGTATCATCAGTGCCCAGGCCCAGTGGATTGTTATCTTCATCCAGTAAGTTAATCTGGTAGTCAACATAGGCAAACATGTTTTTGTTAATATAGTAAGTCACACCGATTTCAGCATATTTCAGCAAATCTGCATCGCCAACAACTGCCAGCTCTTTACCTTTAGACTGGACATAAGCGATGGACGGGCGAATGCCATTTTCGAACTGGTATTGAGCGACCAATTCAACGTTCTGGGTTTTATTCGCAATCAGTGCTTTATATGGCGTCATATTCAGCGTTTCGCCGTACATTGCTGCGATGTAAACTTGGTTTGCATCATATTTCAGCGCAGTCGCCCAAGCCTGAGCTTTATCCCCTGTCGCACTGTCAGCCAATGTTTTTTGGCCTAAGGTCCGATTGGAAGAAGAGTATGCACCCGCAAAGCCAATACCGCTGCCTTCGATGTCTTGGTAATCAACAGACAAACCAAAACCGTCGCCATTAGCCTTCTGGATTGCGCGCTCATTCTTAGTGGTATCTCCATCGTCATTACGACCTTGATACTGAGCAGCAACATTCAGACCTTTAACCAGGCCGAAGAAGTCAGAGTTACGGTAAGTTGCCAAACCAGTAGAACGACCTGTCATGTAATTGTCGGTATAAGCGATTGAGTCGCCACCGAACTCTGGCAGCATATCGGTATAGGCCAGCGCATCATAAACTACACCGTAGTTACGGCCGTAATCGAAAGAGCCAAACTCAGCAAATTTCAGACCAGCAAAACCCAAGCGGGTTTTATTGCCTTTGTCGCCCTGAGATTCTGCATTTTTAGCGGCTACGTTATATTCCCACTGGCCGAAACCGGTCAATTGGCTATTAATCTGTGTTTCACCCTTAAAACCGAAACGCACATAGGTATCGTCAGCGTTATTATGGTTTGAGAAAAGGTATTTAGCGGCTACGCGGCCATAAAGATCCAGCTTATTGCCGTCTTTATTATAAATCTCTGCTGCATTTGAAAGAGTAGGAACGATACTCAAGGTGACCGCCAAGGCCAGTAAACTGCGCTTCATCATTAATTTTCCTTTAAATTTTAATAAAACAAACC
>NZ_JAZGQE010000226.1:0-6541 GCF_048593885.1 Yersinia sp. 1252 StPb PI
ATTTAAATGAAATAAATGTTCTTATTTGAGCTATGTATGGCATTTACCACAGCAGGAGCAGAGCACCATGTCCATCGCGCAAGATCGTTTCTGTATTAATCGCAAAATCGCCCCGAATCTCAGTATTGAGAATTTTTTCCGTCTGGTTAAGAAATGTGGCTTAAATAAGGTTGAGCTACGCAATGATATGCCCGGTGGAAAAGTGACTGACGAGCTAAGTACGGCCCAACTCAATGCACTGGCTGATGAACATCAAATTGAGATTGTTACTATCAATGCATTGCAATATTTTAATCTGCCAGAGCAGCGAGGCGAGCTACTACAAGAAGCGGAAAACATGCTCAAGTTGGCACGGGATATCAACTGTCACGGAGTCATTCTGTGCCCGAACTGTAGTGCCAGTGACAGACGTTCAGCCGAGCAAAAAGAGCATGACACCCTGGATGCACTGCGGCTACTTGCCCCCCTGTTTAAGAAATATCAAGTCACTGGATTAATTGAGCCTTTAGGCTTTGGAATCAGCTCATTGCGTTCTCATCTGGTAACACAATCACTGATCCGCACATCGGCCGCCCCCTACCAAATGGTGTTGGATACTTTCCATTACTATCTGAGTGATATCGCTCAGGCCGAGTTTGATGCACATATTGACGTTAATATAATTGGCTTAGTACACCTTTCCGGCGTCGAAGAGAACAGGTTGAAATCCACACTGACTGATGAAGACCGCATTATGCTCAGCGAGCAAGATAAGTTGAACAGTAAGCAACAAGTCGCAAATCTTGAACGTCTGGGTTATCAGGGAATCTATGCTTTTGAACCGTTTTCGTCACAACTAAATATTTGGTCTGAAGCTGATATAGAAAGAGAAATTCGCCAGAGCATGGCTTATTTACAAAGCTAATCAGCCCTACTGATACTGGGGCTGATAACTGACTATTGGGCTTAACATTTTAAAACGGAACTCAAGACATCGGCTCGGGGTGCCTGTTTTCTTAGACATCCCGACATGCTAACTATATTGGCAAAATTACTATCTTCTCTGCTCATTATGAGCAGAATCACGGCTATCTGGCGCTACGATTGCTCCAGCGTACGACCAGGCTAGCTGCACCCGCGAGGGTAATCAGACTAACTACAGCAGTCCATCCCATTTTTTCCAACATCAGGCTGCCTAAAGCTGAACCAACCGCCATCCCAACAAACACACCGGTAAATAACAAGGCATTGAGCCGGCTGCGAGCTGCAGGTTCCAGGCTGTAAATAATGGTTTGATGTGCTATCAGTGTCGCCTGAACGCCGAAATCAAAACCAATCGCGCTGATGACCATAAGCCCAATCTGGTATTGAAGTGGCAATAGCGGCAGAAGAAATAACGCTGCAAATGAGAGGGTTGCCACACTTGCACCAATCAAAGTAACCCTATGTGGCCCACGGCGATCCGCCAATGCTCCAGCCAGAGGAGCCGCCAAAGCACCTGCGGCACCAGCAAGGCCAAACGCACCGGCAACAGCACTACCAAGATGATAAGTATCTTGTAACATCACTGCTAGTGTTGACCAAAAAGCACTGAATCCGACCGATAACAACCCTTGTGATAGCGCCGCACGGCGCAAGGTTTTAAACTGAAGCCACAAGTGAATCATCGACCTAAGTAGTGCTGGATAACTCAGAGTTGAAGCTGCGGGAACCCGAGGTAAACCGCGCCATATCACCAGCGTTATAAAAATAACTGACAGCGCCGCACCGATATACAGCACCCGCCAACTAAAATATTCGGCGACAAAACCACTCAGCACCCGCGACAATAGAATCCCCAGCAATAAGCCCGTCATTACAGTTCCGACGGTCTTACCCCGTTGTGCTGCTGAAGCCAATGTCGCTGATGCAGGAACAATGTCCTGCGCCATGGTTGCGGCAATCCCGACCACCAAGCTGGTGACTAACAACCCATTGATACCAGAGATAAAACCACTGCACAGCAACGCTGCGGTAAGCAAAAGACCTTTCAATAAAATAACAATCCGACGATCGTGGCGATCACCTAGCGGGGCGAGCAACAAGATACCTAAAGCATAACCAATCTGTGTCAGTGTCGGCACCATACCAACCGTACCTACACTGGCATGCAGGTCGGTACCCATAACACCCAATAATGGCTGACTATAATAAATTGAGGCAACGCTAAGCCCAGCGCCGGTTGCCAACATAAGAACTGTCCGGCCGGAAAGGGTTTTCTCAGGACTATCTAAAGTACTTGGTATGGTTTGAATGGCTGACATGGCGGCTACCTATAATGATATTGAGTCAGTATTTTTGCCTGAGTAGACATGTGTTGGTAGTCGCCTTAAGAGTAAAACTGTTATACGCTTAACGTATGATAGAACCCGGTTTGACTAGCATTGATCGTATAGAGTTAATGCAGACATTTATCCGCATCGTTGAGGCTGGTAGTTTATCGGCAGCAGCAGTACGTCTGGGTACAAGCCAGCCGACGATTAGCCGGCGGTTACAGACACTGGAACGCCTGCTTGGCCTGAAATTATTGCAGCGCACTACGCATGTTATGAAGCTCACCGACGATGGCGAACGCTGCTATTCCCATGCTAAAGCACTGGTTGAAAACTGGCATAGGATGGAGGATGACCTGCGCGGGGCCACGGACGAGCCCAGAGGAGTACTGCGAGTTTTAGTGCCGCACGCGTTCGGGCAAGATCAATTAATCAAACCGCTTAAAGACTATTTAGGCCGTTATCCGAAAATGTCCGTGGAATGGATACTAAATGATCGCCGCCCGGATTTCATCGTGGAAGGTATTGATTGCGCCATTCAAGTTGGAGCCGTCACCGATCCTTCGGTGATTGCGATTCTGCTGGCCGAGGTGCCGCGTATTGTCGTCGCCGCGCCTGAATTGCTCAATGATAAGCCGCTACCGCTACATCCTGACCAATTGCAGGATTTACGCTGGCTGGCGTTAAGCTCATTTTACCGTAATGAAGTCGTCCTAAATCATCAGACGAGTGGTGACATACATCGTTTTTCTATCCAGCCACAATTGAGTACCGACAGTCTGTATGCCTTACGTAATGCCGCACTCGCGGGGGTCGGGGTAGGAATCGCCTCAACGTGGGTGGTAAGCGAAGATCTTGCACAAGGGCGGTTAGTACATCTAACTCCCAATTGGCACGGATTACCTTTGCCCATCTATCTGGTTTATCCCCATGCCAGTTTTTACCCAGCAAGATTACGGGCATTTTTAGATATTATGCGCCACGCCATGCCGAGTCTGGCTGGCACGCAACCCCCAGCGCAAAAATAGAAAAACCAGCCCGAGGACTGGTTCTTGATAATGACAGATACCTTTTAAGGATTGTGCAGATAAAGCAATTAATTCTATCGCAGCCATCCTTCATTGGTGAAAAACTTAGCGCCTTCCGTTGTAGTCAAATAAGCCATGAATTGCGCCGCACCTATATCTGCTTTCGGTGAAATTGCCATATTGAAGTCGCGGTAAATTCGTCTTTCCGGCTCAATAGTCACCATATCGACTTTATCCGCGTTAGCAATCGGCCAGTCACTCCAGGTGATCCAGGCATCTGCTTTTAACCGTTGGAAGGCCTTAAATGCAGCACCACTTCCCTGCTCATAGGCCACGATATGTGACCGTACTTGTTTGATATCTTCCAGCCGGCCCAAACGCCCGGCAATATCTTCCCACAAACCGGTACCTGAGGTGTTGTAGGTTCCTTTACCTTCGGTCACCACAATTTTGACCGGTTGTTTGATCAGATCCTCAAAACTCTTAATATTTTTAGGATTACCTTTTGCTACTGCAATCACTGCCGGATGAATAAACATCGGCACAACATCCTTGCTGGCCACAAAAGGATAATTCTCCAGATACGCCGTCATCGATTGCTCTGAAGCACTGAAAATAATATCAGCACGTTGCTGGGCATCTTTTGACCATTTCTCCTCTGGTCCGTAGATTATTTCCACACGTTGTCCGGTCTTTTGCTGAAAACTCTCTGCGGCTTTTATCAACGCGGTGTGAGGTCCGCCCGGCCCATAGACGCGAACCACGCCATCGTTGGGTTGATGGATGATATTAGTATCGAGAAATTGGCCGCTGGCGTAGGACAGCGCCGATGCCATGATACTCAGTGTTCCAATGATTAACTTTCTAATTTTCATCAACTATTCTCATCGTTATACCGTTGAAGCAGACAGTTCAATACAGGTACCTTTGAACAGAACCTTGCTTGCAGGATTATTATTTGCCGTAATGAAAAGCTCACTGCTGTTTTTGACAGTATTCCATTCCGTTGGCGTGAGTAATTTAGGGACGGTTAAATCAGTAAATCGCCCTAATAACACCGTCTGACCGGTATCTTTATTTCGTGCCCATAACATGGCTGTTTCCATTCCTGCATCGGTTGACTGATGACGGGCATTCCATTTCAAGCGAATACTTGATTCCCCTGGTTTGTCACCTTTGTAAGCCATCAGGACAAAGTGGTCGGCCTTTTCTGCGGACGACATAACTGCGATATAGCTGGGCATGGCGACTTGCGGCTTGGCCATAAACAACATAGTGCTGGAAAACAGCAATAACAGTGCCGCGCAAGCGAGCGACAATGTTGGCCACTTTCTTTGCCCCAACCATGCCCACAACCCCGGTTTTACTGGTTGTCCCAATGTGGTCTGAATATTTTTCCATACCCATGAAGGGGGCTTATCTGATGTCATTGGTTCCAGTCCACTTAAACGTGAATGCCACTGCATAACCAGCTCATACCAGCTTTCATCTTCCGCCATCAGAGATTCAAGACGTTTTCTGGTTTTGGGGGATAATGTGCCAAGTAAATACTGACTCACCAGATGTTCCCGGATGATTAAATTGCGATATCGACCCGGAGTTAAGTGTCCATGCATTGTTTTAACTCCTTTAGGCCGCGCCGTATCCACGATTTGACCGTGCCCAACGGACGCGCCAATCGTTCAACAATTTCCTCATGGGAATAACCATGGATATAAGCCAACCTTATCGCTTGCCTTTTTTCTTGTGTCAGCGAAAAAATACAGCGATTTAAAATGGCAAGGTGAGCTGCGGTATCGGTTTCATCTTCTTTCCCCACTTCCGATAACATGTCTGCCTCTTCAAAACTAGGATGATGACGGCCATGCTGTCGGACATGGTCAATAGCCAGATTACGCATTAATTGACACATCCAGGCCCAGGGATAAGTTGTTGGGCTGCGGTCAGCAGCAAACCAGACTTTGAGATACCCCTCTTGTAATAGCTCGGCGGCAATATCTCGATCAGCCACAATTTTCATGATTAAGCCGTATAACTTGCGATTAGTTTGGCTATATAAGGTTTCAAAAGCCTGCCTGTCTCGGAGCTTGATCCGAGAGAAAAGTTTCTGTAGTTCTTCATTTGCTGTGACCACAATAACCTCAGACGCGTTATTTAAAGATGAACCAGATGCCAGACATCTTTTATCTGATCACCCGTGATATCACCGGGTTGTTTATCTTTAATCCAAGAATATAAAGGCTGGTCCTGATAGGCCCACTGATAGGTACCATCTTTACGTGCAACAACGCTGAACGGCGCACTGGCTTTGTCATCTTTTTGGGCTGCTAACGGCGGCCAATTTGCGGCGCAATCTTCATAGCATACCGATATCCCTTTGCTGTCTTTAGAGAAGGTATAGAGCGACATATTGTCTTTATTGGCTAAAATCTTGCCGGAGTCGGTGGTGTAAACTTTGACCGGCGCCCTATCTGCACGGGCAAGTGACCATATATTCTTAAAGCCCGCTCCGGTAATATCCCCAGGCTGTTGATCTTTATGCCAGAGATAAAGTGGGCGATGGTTCAGTGTCCATTGCAGACTACCATCCGCACGTTTAATTTTATCCAGCCCAGGGAGTTGAGTGGCATTATCTTTTACCAACAACGGTGGCCAAGCCTTGGCACAATCCTTGTAGCAATTGGACAAGTCTTGCTTGTCATTATCGAAGGTATACAGGGTCATACCTTTACTGTCGGTATAAACTTGTCCTAACGTAGTCTCTTTTACTGCGACATCAGAAGCCAGAGCCGAGAATGCCAGTAAGCCGATCATTGCAGGTAGCAAGCGGAGTTTCATCGTTGATATCCTTGTTGTGTGTTTGATTACTCTGATAGAGACGTTCAGGTGATCATTTTGGATGCACTCAAAGGAAAATATTTTTGAATTTATGTTTTTGCTGCAATAGCAGATGAGCTCAATACTGCATAGCTCCTACCTTTGATATTAGGTTAATATACGGGTATACGACGCAATTTTGCTCGTAACTCACTAATGGATATATAAACTTCAGACAGTTATTAATTCCCCCCAGATACAAACACCCACATTATTTAATGATATTAAAATTGCAGTACGTATTCTGTGGTGAGTCATATTTCTATATGTAAGCAGTGATTTTTATATGTTTCATTCTATATAGGTCTAGCACTAGCAATTTATATACTGCCATTCCCCCGTCAT
>NZ_JAZGQE010000227.1:0-6520 GCF_048593885.1 Yersinia sp. 1252 StPb PI
CCTTTACAAATATCCATGTGATTATTTTATGCACCCGCGATTCCATTTAAAAAACAATCTTTACCAGACACTCTGCTATCAGACGTTGATTATAACACCGTCTCATTTATATAAGCATAAATACTATTCTTAGCCAAGCAGGAGTGTGTAATAAAAAAAATAACAGGATATCTAATTTAGTATCCAATCAGAAGTGATTATTATTCCCCTTGACGTTTATCAAGGGGAATGGGATAGAATTAAAGCAAACATATTACATAATGAATTCGACCGCACCACCATTTAAGTTGTACATGCTACCTACTATTTTTACTTTCCCTTCTTTTTCTAAGTTTCTAATTATTTCGCTATTTTTACGTATCTCATCTATGGTGTGTTTGACATTATTCTTCGCTACAGCATCGACGTATTTTTCATTTTTACTACTTTTCTCTCCATCAAATTGCGTCGACTCAATTGCTGGCTTAATCTTATTAAGTAGACCAGTCAGGTTGCCAAGTTCAACGTTATCAATAGCCCCCTTGATTGCACCACAAGCCGTGTGCCCCATAACCAGGATGACTTTAGCTCCCGCAGCAGCACAAGCAAATTCCAGGCTACCTAATAAATCATCATTAGAGATGTTACCGGCAATTCTGGCATTAAAGGTTTCACCGATCCCCGTATCCAGCACTATCTCTGCTGGTGCGCGGGAATCAATACAACTCAAAATGACAGTGGTAGGGAACTGCCCTTCTGCACTACTGCGTTTTTGTGCAAGATAATCATGTTGCTGCATTTTACCAGAAACAAACCGCTTATTGCCCTGTTTTAAACTCTCAACTATTTGATCTGGCGTTAACTTATCCCGTTCTTCTCTGGTCATAGCCGCTGCATATGATATTTGAGGTAGCCCCAAACCAATCCCACCTATGACGCTCGCAGCAGTGATACCCAATGCAGCTTTTAGCACATTCCGTCGGCTATTCGGGTGGTTATCTTCTGAACAACAACTTGGTATTTTACTCATACTCTCTCCTTGAAACTATTGTTGCCATTTTTGTTACTGCCGAATTAGTGAGCAGTCTTTTAAATGTAGTACATATAACTTGTATTACGCGACTGCCAATAGCGGAATTGAGAAAAAATAGGATCTTCTCGGCACGACAATAATCCCGGTCACACCTTGCCCTTGAGGGCTTGATGATGGTCTCTCATCCATTGGGCCAACGAATCCAATGTTGGCTGTAATGTTTTGCCCAATGACGTAATTTCATATTCAACACGTGGGGGAACTTCGGCATAGATCTTGCGATAGACCAAACCGCGTTGTTCGAAAGCACGTAATTGCCGGGTAAGCTCTTTTTGGGTGATAGGTGCAATTGCCCGCTGCAACTCACCAAATCGGATAGGAGCCGCAGTGACGATCAAACGATAAAGAATTGGGATAGCCCACTTCCCCGCGATAAGTTCGACAAATTGCACCATCGGACACTTCTCTTCCACAATCGTATTGTCCGGCTCTAATTTATTTTTTGCTGTCAGCGGCTGATAGGTTGTCATTGCTTTCCTGTTGCATCATTAGTATCCAATTGGTACCTACTATACTTTAGATACTTTTGTATTAAAAATGGTCTTCCATCGTTATTAATGAGAAGACTCACCATGAATCGTTTAAATGATAAATATGCACTAATTACAGGAGGAACCAGTGGCATCGGGCTGGAAACTGCTCGCCAATTTCTGGCTGAAGGTGCAACAGTAGCAATCACCGGTAGAAATAGCGCGGCCTTGCAGGCGGCATATGAAGAGCTTGGCGGCCAAGTTTTGCTGCTAAATAGTGATGCCAGTAATATTGCCGATCAATATCAGCTAGCGACAAAACTTACCCAGGTTTGGCCACGTCTCGATATCGTCTATATCAACGCAGGCGATGTTACTCATCGTTCGATAGAAGAGTGGGATGAAGAAAGTTTTGAGCGAGTATTATCAACTAATCTGAAAGGCCCATTCTTCCTGTTACAAGCACTGTTGCCACTGCTGGCTAACCCTGCCTCGGTGATTCTTTGTGGCTCCGCCAGTGTTCATATCGGTTTACCGCAAAGCAGCGTTTATGCCGCCAGCAAGGCAGGGTTACTCTCTCTTGCGCGAACCTTGTCAGGCGAGTGGGCAGACAGAGGAATCCGGGTCAATGGCTTGAGTCCAGGGCCGACACAGACGCCGGCACTGCAAAAACTGGGGTTATCCGGCAGTGAACAAGAGCACCTGGCTGAACAAATCCGCCAACTGGTACCGATTAAGAGAATGGGAACATCTAGTGAGATTGCCCATGCTGCGGTCTTTCTCGCCTCAGATGAATCCAGTTTTATCGTCGGAACAGAATTACGGGTAGATGGGGGCGTCAGCAGCCTTTAAATACCTTATCTAACAAGAAAATTAGTCACTTACTGGGCATATTGTCTTCATAATAGATTGGGTGCAGATTGGTGGCTATTGCTAAATAGCACACTAATGTGAGGTGACACGATGAAGGCTGCAATAGTAGAGGCATTGGGTGAAGCGCCGGTTCTGGGGCAGTTTGTGGAGCCAACACCGCTGCACGGTGAAACGGTGATAAATGTTGCGGTTGCTGGTATCAAACAACTTGATCGCGGTATCGTTAAAGGCACCCATTATTCCAGCCCGAAAACATTACCTATCGTTCCTGGTACTGATGGTGTCGGGCATTTACCTGATGGTTCACGTGTTTATTTTGCCTCATTTCGCCAGCCTTTTGGTGCCATGGCCGAACGCACAGTAGCATCCTGGTATGTTCCGGTTCCGCCAGAAGTTGACAATGCGACTGCGGCAGCCTTGATTAACCCGGCATTGGCTGCCTGGTTACCGCTTTCCTGGCGGGCCAAGATCCAACCGGGTGAATCCGTGCTTATCCTTGGTGCGACTGGCACCTCAGGCAAACTGGCCATCGCAGCAGCACGTCATTTAGGGGCGGGTAGGGTCATCGCCGCCGGGAGGCGTCAGGATGTATTGGCAACATTGGGGGCTGATGCCACAGTAGACCTGACATTGCAGGGTGCGGAATTGACGCAGGCATTTACTCAAGCGGCGGGTCCCGCTGGGTATAACGTGATTGTGGATTATATCTGGGGGCCTGCTACCGAGGCTCTCTTCGCCGCACTGACCCATCATGACCTTGCCTCTCATGCTGATGGCTCTGATCAAGGCATACGTTTAGTCAATGTTGGTTCCATGGCATCTCCCACACTACAACTCCCCGCCGCGGTGTTACGCAGCGCAAATTTGCACATACTGGGTAGTGGTACGGGTAATTTCCCAGCTATCCCTGAATTAAAACAAATTGTTTCAGATATTTTCGTTCTGGCGGTACAACAAAAGCTCGCTATTGAGACCCAGCTTCATTCACTGGATGATGTCTCGACAATCTGGAATATCAATAAAAACAGCGATATCCGCTCGGTGCTATCCATCGGATAATATCTGAGATAGAGAGAGCAAAATACGGGTTGGCCGAGATGGGCACAACCCGTGCTATCGCATTAAGATATCTGCAAGAAACGATCGAGCTGCCTGCGCAGTTGGTCATTTTCTTTCTTTAGCTGCTCAACCCTTTCCAGCAATGTTAGGGTCATTGCTACACCAGACCAGTCCAGATCCAACTCATTTTGTAGCCGCTGGGCGCGTTGAAGGCAACTCAGTGCATCAGCGTCAAAAATCCAGACGCTGTCAGCAGGCTCAAGTGGCACAATCACCCCCAACCCGACCACCTCGACCAGTTCATCCTGCATTATTCCTGTTGACTGACATAATTCAGTCACGGTATAGGTGATTTCTATTTCAGCCATAATCTGTTACTCCCACCCGGTGCGAGGATTAAACGACGCCTGATCTGACAGTTGTTGCCAGAGCGCTCGCATTTTCTCGTCCGGTTTTGGCGGCATCACTACCTTGAGGATCGCGTACAGATCGCCGGTGCCTTTTTTGCTGACTAGCCCCTTGCCTTTGATACGCAATTTCTGACCACTTTGGCTACCTGCCGGGACCGTTAACGTTATTTTGCCCGTCAGGGTTGGCATCTCGACATTGGCACCTAATGCTGCTTCCCATGGGGCTAACGGCACCACTATTTGCAAATTCTGACCATCAACATCAAACAATGGATGCGGCGCAATACGAATAACCAGGAATAAATCGCCATTGGCTCCCCCGGCAAAACCTGGTGCACCCTGCCCTTTAAGACGAATACGCTCGCCATCTCCCACACCCGCAGGAATTTTCACTTTTAGCGTTTTGGCGGTCTCCGCTCCCGGATACCCCGAAGCATCAACTGTCGGTATTTTATAAGAAATAGAACGCGTCTGTTCCGCTAAAGTCTCTTCTAAAAAGATGGGTAACTCCATCTCAAGATCCTGGCCGCGTACACCGCGAGGTGATCGCTGAGAGGTGTGATGAGCGGAAGCACCACGGTTGGCAAAGAAAGATTCAAAAAAGTCTGAGAAATCTTGGGAACCGGCACCCGCACTGCTGTGCCATTGTTGATTACCTGAATTATAGGCAGCCTGTTGCTGTGTAAAACGCGGGTCATTACGGTGTAGCCTTAACTCGTCGTATTCGGCACGCCGTTCAGTATCTTTTAATACCTCATAAGCCTCAGCGACCTCTTTGAACTTACTTTCAGCATCGGGTTCAGAGCTGACATCCGGGTGGTATTTGCGCGCTAACTTGCGATAGGCCGTTTTAATATCTTTCAGGGAAGCGGTTGGTTCTACTCCCATCACGGCATAATAGTCTTTAAATTCCATGCGGTAATATCCTTAAATTCAATGTGCTATACCCAATAGATTTCAAGGTGCAGGAAGGTGGCAAGAAAAAGACAAATCGGTGGTGAACCGATTTGAACAACGTTGATACTCGCCCCGTCAGGTGAGCCTTAATCAGGCTCACTCATCCCGAACATGCTCATTCACGACAACTCAGTGATTAGGGGGACAAATCTGTCGGGAGCAGATTTGAACGCTGCTTGCAGCGGCCCAGAGGCAAGCCCCATGAATGGGCCAAGTAACGGGAACAGCCAACCCACCTGCATTCTGAAAGATGACGGGTAAGATATAAGATATCCCCATCTGACTTATATAAAACTCATTTATGCATATTTATCTCTTTGCCCGCCGTAAACAGTGCAAAGCTAACTGTAAACTATAGCGGTAATTGCTATTTTATGAGATAGACATTGATGATTTTCCATACTAAGAATTACAAATCATATAACTGATCCAATGGCTTATTTGCCGTAGACATCACTCTTTTCTGATTGACCTGCTTGACCGAAGCACGAGCCACTAATTTGCCCTGCAACAAGGTATTACTGAAGGGCGCATCTGGGCGTAATAAGCGTCGTTGCAATAACTGTATAGCTTCAGCCCCCAACTCATCTCGGGGAACATGCACCGCCGTCAGTGGAACATCATGAATCTCTGCCAGATTAAAACCATCCATACTCATAACGGATACGTTATCAGGCACGTTTATGTTCAGTTTATTCAATGCATTAACCGCACCAACCGCCATATAGTCCCCCCCGGCTAAAATGGCTGTCGGCAGTTGGCTCTTATCTCCACAACCTATGATAAAAGCAGTTAATGCTTGCTCAGCCTCTTCCGCGCCAAAGCCATGAGTAGTAATCAGATGCTGCCCATCATCAAAGCGCATATTGTTATTGGCGAAAGCCTCTTTTATTCCCACCAAGCGCAGTTCCATCGTGTTGCGGCGTAAACATTGCAGGGTCAGGATGCGTCGATGCCCTTGCTGTATCAGATAGTTGGCAGAAAACTCACCAATCAGTTGATGGTCTGGCGACACACTATCCAATGACATTTCTTTGTCACGGCAATTAATTAACACCGACGGCTTATGCACCCCAGCTGCTAATGTATGAATGCGTGGATCGTCGATACCAATAATGATTGCTGCTTCGGTTTGAGGATGGGTTATTTTTTCCAAAAATAACGCAATATCACAGCGAGTTTCAGATAATCCACAGTAGCGAATCATGACTTCATGTTGGCTGACCGCCTCAGTAATCCCCTGAATAACTTTGTAGTAAAAAATATCGGTACGTACATCAAAGGCGCGATGAGGAGCAAATACCATAATATTATTTAGCATCAACCGCCCGCTGGACAAATTCTGCAATATCCCCTGCGACTGCGCATACGCCATTACCTGCTGTTTTGCTTTCGCACTGGTATTGGCTTTACCGGCTAATACTCTCGATACCGTGCTAATTGAAAGGCCAGTCTGATTAGCAATTTCTTGTATTTTTAGCTTTCCATTCATTTTGTGATCTCTCTCAAATTAGCAAATGAAAAAATTCTCATAGCCGGTGAATAGCTTATTCAGGCCGTTATTCAATATAAATGCTGAAATATTGTCCAGCTTATGAAAATCCTTTCAAAAAAATGCGTATTAAAGCCAATTTAAGCTAGCTACCTTGTTTTGGTAAACCAATTTTAAAAACTTATCA
>NZ_JAZGQE010000228.1:0-6494 GCF_048593885.1 Yersinia sp. 1252 StPb PI
ATATTCAAAGTAATTGACGTTGCGGTCTGACTGCGCATACACAGCTCGAATGAGCTGATTCGAGTAAGTTATTTGGCTTAATGTTTGCTTTAATCCCCTGCAAACTGGTAATTTCGTTTAAGATTATTATTATCAGAATGAAACGCAGGAGCTTACCGCCAATATGTTGCCACGCCTATTTGCTGCCTTGGTACTTTCAGCCCTGAGTTTTGGCCTACAGGCTGAAACCATCAAAGAAGGCGTCTCTTTTGCCATACTGGGTGAACCTAAGTATTCATCCGATTTCAGCCATTTTGATTACGTCAATCCAGCCGCCCCAAAGGGTGGGGATATCACGCTATCGGCCATTGGTACCTTTGATAACTTTAACCGTTATGCATTGCGCGGTAATCCGGCGATACGCACTGAACGGCTGTATGACTCACTATTTGGTACCTCTGACGATGAGATTGGCAGCTACTATCCATTAATTGCCGAGTCCGCACGTTTTGCACCTGACTTACACTGGATTGAAGTCGATATAAATCCACGTGCCCGTTTTCATGATGATACCCCTATTACCGCACAGGATGTCGCCTTCACCTTCAATAAATTTATGACCGAAGGTGTGCCACAATTTCGCATTATTTATAAAGGCGTACAGGTAAAAGCCATTTCCCGGCTGACAGTGCGTTTTGAATTCCCGGAACCGAATAAAGATAAAATGTTAGGTTTGTTTGGCTTACCGGTGATGCCTGCTCATTTCTGGCAAAACCATAAACTGAGTGATCCGCTGAGCAAGCCCCCGGTTGGCAGCGGCCCTTATCGCATCGGCAAATATAAGATGGGCCAGTTTATTACCTATGAACGGGTGAGAGATTACTGGGCAGCCAATCTGCCGGTTAACCGCGGCCAATATAATTTTGATACCATCCGCTACGACTACTATCTGGATGATAAAGTCGCATTGGAAGCCTTTAAAGCCGGTGCATTCGATTTCCGTGAGGAAACCTCACCGAAGAGCTGGGCGACACAATATGTCGGGGGCAATTTTGCAAAAAACTATATCGCCAAGCAGGATATTGTCGACAACTCGGCACAAAATACCCGATGGTTGGCATTTAACGTTCAGCGCCCGATTTTTAGCGATCGGCGAGTTCGCCAGGCACTGACGTTAGCTTTTGACTTTAACTGGATGAATAAAGCCTTCTATTTCAATAGTTATCAACGCACCAATAGTTTCTTCCAAAATACTGAATATGCCGCAAAAGGTTATCCCGATAGTGCCGAACTGGCTTGGCTGGGTCCGTTGAAGGGCAAAGTACCACCAGAGGTGTTCACGCAGATTTATCAGCCACCACAAACTGATGGCAGCGGCGATTCACGGGATAATCTGTTAAAAGCACGGGAATTACTCAGCGAAGCAGGCTGGGAAGTGAAAAATCAGCAATTGGTTAACAGTAAAACCGGTAAGCCTTTTGTGTTTGAATTACTGTTACTCAGTGGCAGTAACTTCCAATATGTTCAACCGTTTAAACATAATTTGCAACGTTTGGGCATTACCATGAATATCCGCGAGGTTGACAGCTCTCAGTTTGTTAACCGCCTGCGCAGTCGGGATTACGATATGATCCCGACGGTTTACAGTGCCTTCCCCTACCCTAGCCCAAATCTGCAAATTTGGTGGAGCTCGGCTTATGTCGATTCCAGTTATAACTCCTCCGGGATTAAAGATCCGGCTATTGACCAATTGATCGCAGAGATTATCAAACATCAGGACCAGCCAGAGGCATTACAGTCCCTTGGCCGGGCACTTGATAGGGTATTGACCTGGAACTATCTGATGATTCCGATGTGGTACTCCAACCATGCCCGCTTTGCCTATTGGGATAAATTCTCGATGCCGGCAGACCGCCCCACCTATTCGCTTGGGTTTGATAGCTGGTGGTTTGATGTCAACAAGGCAGCTCGTCTGCCAACAGAACGTCACTAGGGGGCTGCTGTGGGTGGATATCTATTACGGCGACTATTGCTGGTTATTCCCACGCTGTGGGCAATCATTACCATCAACTTTTTTATTGTGCAAATTGCACCAGGTGGGCCAGTTGATCAGGCGATTGCCAATATTGAATTGGGTCACTCCAGTGGATTTACCGCCGGTGGCGGTGATGGCGGGCTGGGGGGGGCTAAAGTCGGCCTCAATGCGGCACAAGTGGGTGATAGCAACTATCGCGGTTCACGCGGGTTAGACCCAGAAGTTATTGCCGAAATCAAACAACGCTTTGGTTTTGACAAGCCGCTGCACCAGCGCTATTTCGATATGCTATGGAGCTATGTCCGCTTTGATTTTGGCGACAGCCTGTTCCGGGGTGAATCGGTAATGTCGTTAGTGAAACATAGCCTGCCGGTCTCTATTTCACTTGGGCTATGGAGCACGCTGATTATTTATCTGGTTTCTATTCCATTAGGCATTAAAAAGGCGGTGCGCAATGGCTCAGCTTTTGATACCTGGAGCAGTACTCTCATTATAATCGGGTATGCCATTCCTTCGTTTCTGTTTGCGATTTTACTGGTGGTGCTGTTTTCCGGCGGCAGTTATTTCGATCTATTCCCACTGCGGGGGCTGGTTTCCAGTAACTTTGATACCCTACCGTGGTACGGCAAAATAACCGACTATTTGTGGCATATCACTTTACCGGTATTGGCTACCGTCATTGGCGGCTTCGCCACACTGACGATGCTGACCAAGAACTCGTTCCTTGACGAAATCCGCAAGCAATATGTGGTGACTGCGCGCGCCAAAGGGTTACCCGAAGAAAAAATTCTGTATCGCCATGTCTTTCGCAACGCCATGTTGTTGGTTATCGCTGGCTTCCCTGCCACCTTTATCAGCATGTTTTTCACCGGGTCGCTGTTGATTGAAGTGATGTTTTCACTCAATGGTTTAGGGCTATTGGGTTATGACGCCACTTTGCAGCGTGATTACCCTGTGATGTTTGGCACTCTTTATATTTTCACCCTGATTGGTTTACTGCTGAATATCCTCAGTGATATCACCTACACCCTGGTTGATCCACGGATTGATTTTGAGGGCCGCCAATAATGATACGGCTAAGTGCTATTAATCAGGCCCGCTGGGCGCGTTTTCGCAATAATCGCCGTGGCTACTGGTCACTGTGGATCTTCCTGACACTGTTTATTATCAGTCTGTTTGCCGAACTGATCGCCAATGACAAACCGCTGCTGGTAAACTATCAGGGCCGAATTTATATGCCTTTTATGACTAATTACAGCGAATCCACTTTTGGTGGGATTTTAACCACGGCGGCAGATTATCAAGACCCTTATGTGATTGGCCGGATTAATGACAATGGCTGGGCCATCTGGGCACCCATACGTTTTAGCAATAACACCATCAATTTTGCGACTGATGTCCCTTTCCCTTCGCCACCTAGCCGGACCAACTTGCTGGGCACCGACAGTACTGGCGGCGATGTCTTAGCCAAAGTCATCTATGGTTTCCGTATCTCGCTGTTATTCGGCCTGACATTAACCCTGTTCTCCAGCGTAATTGGTATCTGTGCTGGCGCGGTACAAGGTTATTACGGCGGCAAAATTGACTTGTGGGGGCAACGATTTATCGAGGTGTGGTCGGGGATGCCAACACTATTTTTAGTGATTCTACTGTCCAGCATCGTCCAACCCAACTTCTGGTGGCTGTTAGCCATCACCGTGCTGTTTGGCTGGATGGGATTAGTGGGTGTGGTGCGGGCAGAATTTCTACGTACCCGAAATTATGACTACATCCGCGCAGCGCGAGCTATGGGAGTGGGTGATCGAGTCATTATGTCGCGCCATATGTTGCCCAATGCCATGGTGGCAACACTAACCTTCCTGCCCTTTATCCTGTGCGGTTCGATAACCACGCTAACTTCACTGGATTTTCTCGGTTTTGGCCTGCCGATGGGGTCACCGTCATTAGGCGGTCTGTTATTAGAAGGTAAAAATAACCTTCAGGCTCCCTGGCTTGGCATCACCGCATTCCTGGTATTGGCAGTGCTGTTATCTCTGTTGATCTTTATCGGCGAAGCAGTACGTGACGCCTTTGACCCAAGTAAGGTGTACTGATATGGCGACTTCACCACTTCTGGATATTCAAAATCTCAGTGTTGCATTTCGCCAGGCGAATATTGATCGCGAGGTGGTCAGCGAACTGTCATTGCAAATCAATGCCGGTGAAACACTGGCACTGGTCGGGGAATCGGGTTCGGGCAAGAGTGTCACCGCTTTATCAATATTGCGTTTACTGCCTTCACCACCGGTGGTCTACCCGGGCGGTGATATTCTGTTTGCCGGGCAATCTCTGCTGCATGCCGATGAACCGACGCTGCGAAAAGTGCGCGGCAATCAGATTTCAATGATTTTCCAAGAACCTATGGTGTCACTAAACCCACTGCATACCATTGAAAAACAGTTGGCAGAAGTGTTGTCACTGCACCGCGGTATGCGCCGGGAAGCGGCCAGAGTTGAGATTATTCAATGTCTCGACCGGGTGGGTATTCGTAATGCCAAAGGGCGTTTGGGCGATTTCCCTCATCAACTTTCCGGCGGGGAACGCCAGCGGGTGATGATTGCGATGGCGGTATTGACCCAACCTAAATTACTGATTGCCGATGAACCTACCACAGCGCTGGATGTTTCGGTGCAAGCCCAGATTTTGAGTTTGCTGAAAGAGTTAAAGCAAGAGATGGGCATGAGCTTGCTATTTATCACCCATAACCTGAATATCGTGCGCCGGTTGGCAGATAACGTGGCAGTGATGCGCGAAGGCCGCAAGGTGGAGCAAAATAGCCGTCAGGCGCTGTTTAGTACCCCACAGCATCCCTACACCCGCCAATTATTAGACGCCGAACCACAAGGTGACCCACTGCCCCTCACGCCGGGTCTAAAACCCCTGCTTGAAGTAAAAGGTCTACAGGTGGCGTTTCCTATTAAACGTGGTTTATTACGACGCACCGTTGATTACCATTATGCTTTGCACGATCTTAATTTCACCCTGAATCCCGGTGAGAGCCTTGGTTTGGTGGGTGAATCAGGCTCAGGGAAAAGCACCTCCGGGCTGGCGTTGCTGCGCTTGTTACCCTCAAAAGGTGAGATTTGGTTTAGCGGGCAGCCATTACACAAGTTTACCCCTAAACAGATGCTGCCCTATCGCAGCCGAATTCAGGTGGTATTCCAGGATCCCTACTCAGCGCTAAACCCACGCCTGAATGTGCAGCAGATAATCGCCGAAGGGCTGGAAGTCCATCAAAGACTCAGTGCGGTACATCGTGAACAACGGGTGATTAAAGCGATGGAAGAAGTGGGATTAGATCCGGTCACCCGTTATCGTTATCCAACCGAGTTTTCTGGTGGCCAGCGCCAACGCATTGCCATTGCCCGTGCGTTGATCTTGCAACCGCAGTTACTGATTCTTGATGAACCGACCTCTTCATTGGATAAGTCGGTACAGGCCCAAATTCTGGCTTTGCTGAAATCCCTTCAGCAGCGTTATCAGCTCAGCTATCTGTTTATCAGTCATGACTTGCAGGTAGTGCGATCACTCTGCCATCAGGTGATTGTATTAAGACAAGGCGAGGTAGTAGAACAAGGTGACTGTCAGGCCATATTTGCCGCGCCCCAACAGCAGTATACACAGCAGTTGTTACAATTTGCGGATACGTCAGATTGAGGTCTGGTGCGGGGCATACCCAAGCGCCATGACACCGACCAACGCGCAATAGCGAATTAGAAGGGGTACAAGGCGGTCAGGGTTTCGGCAATGGCGACACCGACATCTTTCAGGCGACACATAGTGGCACTCTCATCCTGAGTGTGAACAAATAGACAAGGCTCGCCTTCCCATTCGACTATCGCGGAATCCACTTGTATCTCTTGTAGAGAGAGGTGGAGCCGCTGCATGATAATCTGCGCATGGCTGCCATCGTGGCTGAGTAACTTCAGCCCCATAAGATCATTATTGCTATCGTCTATCGCCGTCAGTGGTATCGGTTCAACTTTGACCCCGATAAAGCCTGATAACCAACGGTAACTTTGCGGCAGACGATGTACTACCGAAAGTTGGATATTATTCACGTGTTTTTCCTAGTAAAAATAAAAATTCAAAAATTACAAAAGCACCACAATGACTCACACTCACTAAAGTTATAGCCGCTAACTTGGCATTGTGCCTGATTCACCCCTCATCAAAACACAACATTGATAACAATTTAGAAACTTAAAACCAACAAAGCCATTTTTGTGTTGTTTTTTTAATCGTGTGTCAGCCCTGCATATCCAGACTGAAACTACCGGTTTGAGATTTAGATCCCATTTTTCGTTATATTTATACCTTTATGGCGACCATCTCAACCATTTTTCTTGCAAACCCATTACTTATTGCCCGCTAAATTTTTACATTTAATGAACAATCACATGTTATCTCTATAGCTCAAAATTAAATTAATTAATTGATA
>NZ_JAZGQE010000229.1:0-6401 GCF_048593885.1 Yersinia sp. 1252 StPb PI
AGTAAAGGTCTAGTAATAAGATTGCTTAATGCTGAGATTGGTGATTTGGAAAATATAAATAAGGAATTTTGTACTGATATTACTGATAAACCCTATGATAGTATGGCATCTATCTTGGCTGACTATATAAATAACCATGCCAGCTACACTGTTGGGCCTGAGAAGTTTAGTGATCTATTAATGGCATATTATGATTACAACGCGGGGAAGTTTGATTTTCCTTCGGCAGAACAGTTAAAAGAAATCGTCGATAAAGTCGTAGAAAAATTTGAAACTGCAAAATCATTTGATCTAAATATGGTAAATAATTTGCTGGAGTGCTCTGACAACAAACGTAATGCTATTATAATATGTGCCAAAAAGTCATAATAAAGATTAAATGTGATTTTCATCACAAAATAAATGTATGTCATGTTGGTTAGTGGCTATTTTTGTGATCATTGTTCATGAAAAGGTATTGAACTCAGGTAAACTGCGTAACTTTCACTCAATAGATATTCTATTTAACGTTTTTTACGCAGGTAACACTGATGAACATTATTCTGATGATTGCCATTACCACCGGCATTCTCTCGGGTGTCTGGGGCTGGGTAGCGGTCAGTTTAGGGCTAATCAGTTGGGCTGGTTTCCTTGGCTGTACTGCCTATTTCGCTTGCCCACAAGGTGGTTTAAAAGGATTACTGATTACGCTGTTAACCTGCCTGAGCGGGGTGTTCTGGGCGATGATGATTATCCAGGGCAGTGCCTTGCAACCGGAATGGACCATCCTTGGGTATGTTTTAACAGGGCTTGTGGCGTTTTTGATGTGCATCCAGGCCTGCCAGCAGTGGTTATCATTTGTTCCAGGTACTTTTATCGGCGCTTGCGCTACTTTTGCCGGTAATGGTAATTGGAAGCTGGTGGTTGCTTCATTGTTAGTCGGGGTGGTGTTTGGCTACGCCATGAAGAACAGCGGGTTGTGGTTGGCGGCGCGGCGGGGTCAAGGGAGGCGTTCCTTGGGAGCGCCGGTTGATATTGATTAGATGATCCGATTCGGTTGACATGTTACGGGTTCGGGTTTCGGGGTATATTCGTTCAGATTATCGGTTCGGTTGATAGATACCGGATCAGGTTTCGGTTGATAGTCGTTCAGTTATCACCTTACCTCTGTCGCCTCAACCGAGCAGGAGGGCAAGCCGGCCCTCCTGCACCTGCGGCTTGCGCGAAATATTACTGCTATTCGCAGTGCCCTCCGGCAGTCGTTGGCCTTATCGAGCCAGCGCGATTCGCTCCTGCTCAAGCGCGCTTTTCGCCGCCGTCCATGGCGGCTCACTCGGGCCATCGTCTTTGTCGGTAATATTCCTAATTGCGCTCAAGGTCAAAATCAAAACCTTGCTTTTAGGTTTTGACGTTTAAAGCACATTTGAGCTGCCGAGTGAAGAGTGTAGCAAGGGAAATCCGCCATGGACGGCGGATTTAGGCGTCACGCGGAGGGACCCGCGTAAAGCCGTCCCGCCAGCGAAATGATGAGTGAGGGGACCCGCGAAGTGGGCAAGCGATACGTGCGCTAGCGCAGGGGTTCCAAGGGGGTTACGCGCTTGTAACCCCTTTGGCGGTTGAGACAATGGAGGTAAAGTGAGCCGTGAAGTTATGACAACCGAATTTTTTCACCAGCCAATATCAACCGAAACCTGATCCGGTATCTATCAACCGAAATAATACCGAATCACAAAAGATGATTCGCCACTTTAACCACGATCTTACGAATCGGCGCGACGTCACCTAATGTTCCCATCGGGCGATGTAACTCGCCGGGGAACAGCAGGGCAATATCACCCGGCGCCAGTGTTAACAAGGTTTCGGTAGTAATACCTTCAAACAATCCATAATCCCGCTCGCTATCAAAATCCATCGTCGGGCGCTGGCCCTGTGTGGATGGCGACGTACCAATCACTTCACTACCTTCCAGCAAAATATGAATATCAATATAGTAACGGTGTAATTCAGGGGCTTGTTCATATAGTGGCTTGGTCGCGGCGATAATATGATTTAAGTAAATCTCACGCCCTTCGATTTCTTGCTCGCCTGCTGGCAGGTTAACCAAATCCATTTTGCTGATAGCCGCTAGGGTGCGGCGGATAACATCTGGATAGATTGGATTATTCGCCGCGCTTTTCAGTTCATCAAGTATCATAACTCTTCCTATATGCTTATGTGGCCCGCGCGTTTAGGCGCAATGACTCACGCTATTTTCATGCTCCAGCGCGGCAATACAGTGCTTAACCACACCGGCGACGTCGGGCGAAATATCTATCTGGATAACATCCGGTTCACTGATACCCGGTACTTCCAGGGTTGCGAATTGGCTTTGCAACAGGCTTTCAGGCATAAAATGCCCAGCGCGCTGCTGCATTCTGTGTAGCACCAAATCGTAATCACCGCTCAGCCACAGAAAACGTATCCCTTGATTGCCGGCACGCAAACGATCGCGATACTGCTTTTTCAGCGCCGAACAGACTAAAAAACCGACTTCATTTTTCTGTTGCAGGCTATAGGCCACATCACTTAACCGTTCTAACCAAGGGGCACGATCAATATCATTTAGCGGCTGACCTGAGGCCATTTTTTGGATGTTGGCGCGCGGGTGTAGGTCATCACCATCAATAAACTTGGCGTTAAGCGCTTGTGCCAGCGCTTGTCCAACACAGGATTTACCCGTGCCGGATACGCCCATAACAATAATGCATTTACCAGACATAATGTTCCTCTGTTCCCAGTTAATTGAAGCATTAACCAACGTTATTGATGGGACGAATAACGAAGGTCGCTAATCCCCCAATCACTTCAAGCGAAGGTTAAACTGCAACTAACATCCCGCCATCAACAAACAACAGATGACCATTCACGAAATCAGAGGCTTTGGAGGAGAGATAAACCGCAGCACCAATCAACTCTTCCGGGTCGCCCCAACGGGCGGCCGGTGTCCGTTTGCATAACCAATCAGTAAAGGCTTTATCGTCTACCAGCGCTTTTGTCATTTCAGTTTTGAAATAGCCTGGTGCGATACCATTGACCTGAATATTATAGCGAGCCAGCTCAACACACATACCGCGAGTTAGCATTTTTACCGCACCTTTAGAGGCGGCATAGGGGGTAATAGTGTCGCGGCCTAATTCACTTTGCATCGAGCAGATATTGATAATTTTGCCGCGTTGACGTTTAACCATATAGCGGGATACGGCCTGTGAAACCAAGAATACGGACTTCTGGTTGACCGCAATCACGTCATCCCAATCTTTTTCTGGGAATTCAGTAAAGGCATGGCGGCGCTGAATGCCGGCATTATTAATTAAAATATCGATAGCACCGATGCTACTTTCTATTTGTTCAATGGCTTCATTAACCGCATCGTGATTAGTTACATTAAAGGCGGCAGCATGAGCAATAAAACCGCTAGCACGTAATTCCGCCACGGCTTTTTCCGCTCGTTCTGCGGTAATATCATTAATAATTATCTCTGCACCAAATTCGGCCAGGCCTTTCGCTAATAAAAAACCAATGCCTTGAGCAGATCCCGTAATTAATACTTTGCGGTTTTCTAACGAAAATAAATTCTTCATAGTCATTCCTGATGGCGTTAATTTGGTCGTTATTTAAAATATACTCTAAATAATTCGAGTTGCAGGAAGGCGGCAAGAGAGAGAACCCCGATGAGCTTACTGTCGTAAGTGATTCGGGTGATTGAACGTAGCCAACGCACATGCAGCTTGAAGTATGACGAGTATAAATATTATTGAATAATGACGGTGTGAAACATGTGCATATCAAACCGTTTTCCGTCTGGGCAAACTGTGATGCAGATCACTTTAAATCATGTTACAACAAGCTGTTACCACATACGTGAGCGATATCCCCTTGATGAAGGGGAAATACTGCTGTTAGCCGGTTTTTTTGCTGTTTTATTGCAGAGTTGCAGATTAACTTATTGATAATAAATTAGATTAATAATATGCCACATGACTGTTATTGTATTTTAAAGCAGTAACATGCTTTTCATTACACAAGCTAACAGTGCATAATCACCTTACCCATTGCGCACTCTTGTTCCAGGTATTTGCCATGAAAAACCAGCGTGTTACGTTACAGGATATCGCGTTACTTGCGGGCGTGACCAAAATGACTGTCAGCCGCTACTTACGCACGCCGGAAAAAGTGGCTCCAGAGACGGCTGAGCGTATTGCTCAAGTGATGGCGGAGGTTAACTATGCTACTGATTCTGAAGGGGAAAGTGGTCTTAATCAAAAGATCCCGCGTATTGGTATCTTAATACCTTCCTTTAATAACCAGATTTTCTCTGACTTGCTGGCGGGTATTGAATCGGTAACCGCTGCCAGCGGCTATCAAACGCTGGTGGTTAACTATAACTATGATAAAGAACGTGAGGAGCAGCAGATCGTTAATCTGTTGTCCTGTCAGATCTCAGGTTTGATACTCACCGATTCAGAACATACCTTACGTGCTGATAAGTATTTGAATGCAGCCGAAATTCCGGTTGCACAAGTGATGGATTTAGAGCCACAGTTCAACCGTATTACCGTTGGTTTTAATAATTATCAGGCTGCCTACGATATGACAGCGACACTATTGGCCAGTGGTAAGCAGAATATTGTCTATTTTGGCTCGATGTCAGATGTACGAGATCGCAAGCGTTATCAGGGATATAGTCAGGCGATGGTAGATACAGGTTTTACGCCATTGCATATCACTCCTAATAAGGTCTCTTCTGTCTCGATCGGGGCTGGGATGCTAGCTCTGGCACGACAAATGTATCCGCAGGTTGATGCTATTTTTTGTACTAATGATGATATGGCCGTCGGCGTGTTACAAGAATGTCTGAAAATAGGCATGGCGATACCGGCTGAAATGGCAATTTCGGGTTTCCATGGATTAGATATCGGCCAGGCAACCACCCCGGTGCTGGCCAGTGTTACCACCCCACGGTTTGAAATGGGTAAAGTTGCAGCGGAAATTCTGATTAAGAAAATAAATAAAATCCCTACAATTGAACAGGTTGACTTGCATTATCGCATTTCACTCGGTGGGACTATCTGATCTTCTTATCACCGCTAGCAGCCATGGCTCTGGATGATGGCTGCGAATCACTTTGGTCAATGGCCGCTAAATTATCCCTCCGTCAATCAATAACAAATAACGCCAACCGATAACATTTTACTGAGTTAATTCTATAAGTTTTTAACCGGTATTTGCCTGGCTGAAACAATTCAGCACTAGCAATGATAGGTCGATCACGTTACCGGTAACATGTTTTCTTAACATGATTTACAGTGACCTGCATCACAAAATAAAACATTGAAAACAGGTCTTATAACGACATTCGCTGAATGGCTAAATCATCCGATGATTACCTGTCGCCATTCTGGTTTTTTATGATTTATTGACATGATCAGGTACCCGTAATGAAAAACAGCAAACAAGCCGTATTAATCATCGCTCCGGTAATGGACTATTTAACTGAAAAATTGGAGCAAACCTTTACTGTTCATAAACTCTTCCAGGTTACCGATCATGCTGAGTTTTTTGCAGAACAGGGTCAGAATATTAAAGGCATCGTGACCCGTGGTGATATTGGTGTCAGCAATGAGGTGTTGGCACTGTTGCCTGAAGTGCAGATAATCTCAATCTTTGGCGTCGGTACCGATGCTGTGGATTTAGCAACCACCCACGAGCGCAATATTATTGTGACTACCACTCCCGGTGTACTGACTGACGATGTTGCTGATACCGCGCTGGGGCTAATCATTGCCACGTCTCGCCGCCTGTGTCTGGCTGATAAATTCCTGCGTGCCGGACAGTGGCCGCACAGTACTTTGCCATTATCATCTAAGGTTACCGGCAAGCGTTTGGGGGTCTTCGGTATGGGGCAGATTGGCCAAGCCATTGCTCGCCGAGCCGCGGGGTTTGATATGCAAATTGCTTATACCGACAAAGCACACAACGAAACTCTGCCCTACCAATATGTGCCTGATCTTATGAGCCTTGCCAGTCAAAGCGATATTCTGGTGGTCGCAATCTCGGGAGGGAAAGACAGTGCCGGTTTGGTTAATAACACCGTTTTTGCTGCGATGCCTAATCACGCCATTCTGATCAATATTGCCCGTGGCAGTATGGTGAATCAGGATGATTTAATCCTTGCGTTGCAGCAGCAAAATATTGGTGGTGCGGGCTTAGATGTTTTTGCCGATGAGCCTAATGTGCCACTAGCATTGATCGAGATGGATAATGTGGTCTTGCTGCCACACATTGCCAGTGCAACGACTGAAACTCGAATTCAAATGAGCGATATTGTCTTCTCAAATATATTAGCCCATTTTTCTGGTGAAAAAGCCCCTACGGCGATCACC